>DATAZV010000230.1:0-2948 GCA_036271855.1 Burkholderiales bacterium | reverse complement strand
GTCATGGTGTTGCGCCATATGCGCCCGGGCGATATGCAGTCCACGCTCGACATCCTGCTGGCGCTGGTCAGCCTGGGCCTGGAAATCTACGTCGTCGTGCTGCTGCTGAGCCGCCCGGTGCGCGAGTGGTTTGCCGGCATGAAGGAGCGGGAGGAGCGGGCATGAACGCGCCGGTAGCCTGAGCAGCCATGCCTGACTCTCCTGTCACCCCGCGCCAAGCTACCGAAGAAGCCCCTGTCGGGCCACCGCCGCGCCCGCCGCAGGTCGCCTTGGCGATCAAGCTGCTTTGGGCCGGCTTGGTCTTCGAACTCGCGGCCAGCGCCGCATCGCTGTATATCGCGCCCGCGCGCGACGCGGACATCGTCGGCGCGGTTTTCGGCGGAGCCGTCAACTATCTGGCGACGACGTGGCTTATCCGCGGTGTGACGCGAGGGCGCGACTGGGCGCGCTTGCTGGTCGGCATATTCGGCATTGCGTGCATCTGGAACGCGATCCTTGGCCTGGCCAAGGTGTTTGGGTTCGGCCTGAGTCAGCCTGGTGTTGCGTGGCTCGCGATTGGTTGCGCGGCCCTGATTCTCGGCGTGGCAATTGTTACCGCCTACACCGTTTATCTGCTCTTTGCCCAACCGGGTGATGCCTGGTTTAACGCGATGACAGACCGTAAGTGAAAAAGAAAACGGCAGGGCCGCATTTTCCGCGTCCTGCCGCTTTCATTGCCGTTCTTTGCTGCAAACCCGTCGCCCATCGGCAACGCGATCTTCGGCAATCCGTCTAACCGTTTTACCAGCGGCGATGGCCGTAACCGCGCCCGTAGTAGCCGCCGCCATAGACGCCAACGCCCACCGAGGGGCCGTAGTACGCCGGCGGCCCGTAGTAGGGCCCGCCGTAATAAGGCGCCGCCGGGTAAGCCACGCAGCCCGACAAGGCCGCCACCGCTGCAAGCAAGGCCAACACTTTGAGTGATTTCATGGTTCGCTACCTCCTTGCATGATTAACGCAAGTTGGACCGGCAGCGTGGACGAAGATGCGGCGCGCAAGGGTAACGGACTGTAACGGCGCTTACAGTTTGGTTGCAATCGTCGCAACGCGGCGACGCGCGGCGCGGGTTTGCGTGATTTAAATCACGCCATGGCGCCAAACAAGCGCCTCAACAATCCAGGCCGGCCTGTTCATCCCGCAGCGACTTGCGCTGCTTGGTGTAGAAATCGCGCACCGGCGTCGACAGGGGAGAAATCAGCGCACCGTCGATGCCGGTGATCTGGTGGCTGATGGCCTTGCAGCGCGGCTTGCCCGCGGCTGCCGCCGCCTCGTCTTCCGGCGCGTCCACCTGCGCCTGTTGCGCTTCGACCCGCGCGCTTTGCGCGAAATCTCCCTGTTGCGGCGCGGCAGCGGCGGCGGGCGGCGGCGCGGTGGAAGCGGCCGGCTGTGTCGCCGCGCGGGCCTGCGGCAGGCCGCCCAGGCCGCCGAGTTTTACAAATCCGAACATCGAGCCGCCGACCACGCAAACGGCAAGCACGAAAGAGGCGACAGTTTCTTTGGTCATTACGGAAGGGACATAAATCGAGGTGATGTGATCTGGACTGCACGGGCGCGCTTTCGTTCCGCGCCGGCCGGGCATGGGTGCCGGCGTATACTGGGGCCGCCTGCGAAATTTGCGCGTGTGGCACCTGTCTGACGCGCCCCGGCCACAAGCTGTGCCGGCCCACCGAGGCACCAATGAAACTCTCGCGCTTCATCGAGGACCGCCTGGAGGAAATCCTGGTGGAGTGGGAGGCGTTCGCCCACACCTTGCAGCCCGACATGTCGCCCCTGGCGCTGCGCAACCACGCCAAGCAACTCCTGCTGACGGTGGCGCAGGACATCGACAGCAGCGAAACGCCGAAGCAGCAGCGCGACAAGTCGCACGGCCTGGCCTCGACCGACCCCGACAGCGCCGCTTCCACCCACGGCACCCAGCGGCAGATCAGCGGCTTCACCCTGCTGCAACTGACCGCCGAATTCCGCGCCCTGCGCGCCACCGTGCTGCGCCTGTGGCTGCCGCACATCGGCCAGGTCACCGACGCCACCACCTACGAAATGGTCCGCTTCAACGAGACCATCGACCAGGCGCTGGCCGAAGCCGTGGTCACCTACGCCCACCAGGCGCTGCGCGCCCGCGACACCTTCCTGGCCATGCTCGGCCACGACCTGCGCAGCCCGCTGGCGACCATGAGCATGGCCGGGGTGATGCTGACCCGCCCCGGCATCGGCATCGAGGCCTGCGCCCTGGTCGGCGCGCGCGTCAAGCGCAGTGCCGCTTCGATGTCGACCATGATCAACGACCTGCTGGAATACTCGCGCACCGCGCTGGGCGGCGAAATCCCCATCGTTCCGCACCTGGCCGACATGCAGCTCATCTGCCAGAGCGCGCTCGACGAGGCCAGCGCCGCACACCCCGAATGCGCCTTCGAGCTCAGCGTGGATGGCGACCTCACCGGCGACTTCGACGCCGCCCGGGTGCAGCAGGTGTTTTCCAACCTGCTCAACAACGCCGCCCAATACCGCTCGCGCGAGCACCCCGTGCTGATCGAGGCCAGCGGCAGTGGCGACGCCGTCACCGTGCGGGTATGCAACCGCGGCCCGGTGATTCCCGCCGCCTCGCTGCGCGCCATTTTCGACCCGCTGGTACAGCTCTCGGTCGATGTTTCGCAGACGGGCCGCGACTCCACCAGCCTGGGTCTGGGCCTGTTCATCGCGCGCCAGATCACAGTGGCGCACGGCGGGGCCATCAAGGTGGACTCCGACATCGGGTCGGGAACGGTGTTTACGGTGAGCCTGCCGCGTTAGGCGGCGGGCGGGCGCGCCCGCGCTGAAGTCCGGCTGCCTCGTAGTGCCGGGGAAAGACGATGCGAAAGGTGGTGCCGACATCGGGCGCGGAGTCCAGCTCCATGCTGGCGTCGAGCAGTTCG
>DATAZV010000229.1:0-9240 GCA_036271855.1 Burkholderiales bacterium | reverse complement strand
CTGCTGGGTTTTGGCGTGGTGCTGCTGTCGCCGCGCCTGCAAGCGCAATTTGCCGGCGCCACCGCGGGCTTGAGCGGCTCCGGGCATGGCTTGCTGGCGCGGATACGCGCACAAGGCTGGCTCGGGCAGTTCCTGGTGGGGCTGGTGCTGGGCGTGGTGTGGAGCCCTTGCGTCGGCCCGACCCTGGGCGCGGCCGGCACGCTGGCGGCGCAGGGCACGCACCTGGCGCCGATCGCGCTATTGATGCTGGTGTTCGGCCTCGGCGCCGGTACGCCGCTGGTGGCGCTGGGCGCGCTGTCGCGCGAGGCGATGCTGCGCGTGCGCGGCAGGCTGTTGCAGGCGGGCAAATGGGGCAAGGGCTTGCTGGGCTGCGTGCTGCTGGCGCTCGGCCTGTCGATATTGACCGGCTGGGACCACCGCTTCGAAGCCCTGGTCACCGACCTTTCGCCGCAATGGCTGGTCGAGCTGACCACGCGGTTTTAGGGCCGCGCGGCCGCAAGGCAGCTAGACAGAACTCAGGCGCACGTTGGCCATGTTCAGGCGCTCGACCAGGATCGACAGGAAGGCGCGGTCGAACTGGTGGCGGGTGGCGTCCGATGCGCCTTGCAGCGCGACGGTGGGCACGGTGATGATCTTGGCGTCGGCCATGGTGCTCACATCGGCGCCGCGGCGCTTTTCGGTCGACAGGTAGGCCATTTCGCCGACGCACTCGCCGGCGTCGAGGATGTTCAGCAGCTTGTTGCGCCGCGTGACCTTGACCTGCCCGGTGGCGAGGATGCAGAAGTATTCGCCGTCCTCGCCCTCGCGCATGATGACCTGGCCCGGCGGCAGCGCCTCCCACTTGGAGAAGCGGCACACTTCCCAGATCTCGACATCGTTGAAGTGCTGGAAAAAGGGCAGGGCGCGCAGGGTGTTGAACTTCTCGCTGTCGGCGAAGCTCTGCTCGTCTTCCATGCCTTCGTTGCGAAAGGCTTCGGCCAGGTCGAGGGAAAACTGCTCCCATTCCTGGTAGCGGTCGTCGAGGTCTTTCGCCATCGCGCGGCGCACGATGTGGTCGACGCTGCGCGGAATCTCCGGGCGCATGGCGGCCGGCGGCGAGGGCTCGGTATTGACGATCTGGTAGATCATCGAAAAGTTGTTGCTGGCCTGGAACGGCAACTGGCCCACCAACATCTGGTACATCACCACGCCCAGGGAATAGATGTCGGTGCGGTGGTCGAGCGGATGTTCCTTGACTTGCTGCGGCGACATGTAGGCGGGGGAGCCGATGCCCGCCACCTGGGTGTCGTTGGAGTTGGTGGAAATCGCCGCGCCGAAGTCGGTGATCTTGACGTCGTGGTCGTCGCCCTCGACCATCATGATGTTGGCCGGCTTGATGTCGCGGTGGGTGACGCCCGCCTTGTGCGCGAATTCGAGGGCGCGGGTGCACTTGAAGATCACCTCCACCACGGTCTTGATCGGCAGCAGCGCGGCAACGGCGCAGTATTTTTCCAGGGTGCTGCCGGCGACGAACTCCATCACGATGTACTTCTCGTCTTCTTCGGTGACCGCGTCGTAGATGGTGACGATGTGCGGGTGTACCAGCTTGCCCGCCAGCGAGGCTTCGGCGATGAAGAGTTTTTTGTACAGGTGGCCGCGCTCGGCGTCCTGCAGGTCGCCCGGGTTGACGCGCTTGATCGCCACCTGGCGCTGGTTGAACGGGTCTTCGCAAAGGTAGACCACGCTGGTGGCGCCTTCGCCCAGCTTGCGGATCACCCGGTATTTCCCGATCTTGTCCATGTGCGGTTTCCCTGAACGCGCTTCGCGCTTGTATGGTGTTGAGCTAGGCCTTGATCCGCTCGCGCGCCCGCTTGAGCGCGGCGCGCACCTGCGCGGGCGCGGTGCCACCGATATGGTTACGGCTGGCGGCCGAGCCGTCAAGGGTTAAAACGTCGTAGACCGTTTGGGTGATCAGCGGCGAGAAGCCCTGCAGGTCGGCCAACGGCACTTGCGCCAGATCGAGGCCCAGGCCGCTGGCATGGCGCACCGCAAGCGCCACCGCCTCGTGGGCATCGCGAAAGGGCAGGCCCTTTTTCACCAGGTAGTCGGCCAGGTCGGTGGCGGTGGAAAAGCCTTCCAGCGCGGCCCGTTTCATGTTCTCGGCATTGACCGTGATCGAGGCCACCATGTCGGCGAAGATGGTCAGCGTGTCGGAGAGCGTGTCGACGGTATCGAACAGCGGCTCCTTGTCTTCCGGGTTGTCCTTATTGTAGGCCAGGGGCTGGCCTTTCATCAGGGTCAAGAGGCCCATCAGGTGACCGAACACGCGCCCGGTCTTGCCGCGCGCCAGTTCGGGCACGTCGGGGTTCTTTTTTTGCGGCATGATCGAAGAGCCGGTGCAAAAGCGGTCGGCCACGCGCACGAAGGCGAAGCGCGGGCTCATCCAAAGGATCAGTTCCTCGGAGAGGCGCGAGATGTGGGTCATGATCAGCGCGGCCGCACCCAAGAATTCGATGGCGAAGTCGCGGTCGCTCACCGCGTCCAGCGAGTTTTCGCAGACGCCGTCGAAGCCCAGCTCTTTCGCCACGAACTCGCGGTCGATCGGGTAGGTGGTGCCGGCCAGGGCAGCGGCGCCCAGCGGCAGGCGGTTGGCACGCTTACGCACGTCGAGCAGGCGCGCGTGGTCGCGATCGAGCATCTCGAAATACGCCAGCAGGTGATGGCCGAAAGTCACCGGCTGCGCCACCTGCAAATGGGTGAAGCCCGGCATCAGGGTGTCGACGTGTTTTTCGGCGACATTGATCAGGCTCAGTTGCAGGGCGCGCACCAGCAGGGCGATGCGGTCGATCTCGCCGCGCAGGTAGAAGCGGATGTCGGTGGCGACCTGGTCGTTGCGCGAGCGCCCGGTATGCAGGCGTTTGCCGGCGTCACCCACCAGGGCGGTAAGGCGCTTTTCGATGTTCAGGTGCACGTCTTCATCATCCAGCGACCAGGCGAATTTGCCGGACTTGATCTCTTCTTCGATCTGGCCCAGGCCGCGCTCGATGTCGGCCAGATCCTGGTCGGCGATGATCTTTTGCTTCGCCAGCATTTTGGCGTGCGCGCGCGAACCGGCGATGTCGGCCGCCCACATGCGCTGGTCGAACGACACCGATGCGGTGTAGCGCTTGACCAACTCGTCAACCGGCTCGGAAAAGAGTCCCGACCAGGTTTTGTTGTTTGCTTGCTGTTCTGCCATACTTGGTACCTTGGTTAAAAGCTGCAAAAGCCTGCCTAACCACCTGTTTTTGCGAGAAAAGTTGCAAAGTATACCGCGTCTTGCGCAGCCCGCGTTGCCCGATTTCTGCAATCTGGGCGTGACCTTGCGCATTCTGCTGCTGGTGAACCTGATGCTGGCGGCCCTGGCGCTGGCGCAAAGCCGGCCCTTCAGCGTCGCCGACTGGATGAACAACCTGTTCACCGGCGCCGCCTTTGTCGAGCCGGCGCTGATCTTGAGCCTGGTGGTGCTGTGCCCGTTTCGCATGCTGTTGCGCGGCTATTCCTATTGGGTCAGCGTGGCTGCCATATTGGTCGTCGAGTTCCTCATCACCGCCGGCTTGCACCTGCTGTTTCGCCGCGGCGGCCTGAGCTTCGACATGGAGCTGGTGATCCACGACTGGCTGGTGGTGATGCTGGTGTGCAGCATCCTGCTCTACTATTTTTACCTGCGCGAGCGCGCCTTTTCCCCGGCCTTGTCCGAGGCGCGCCTGCAGGCGCTGCAGGCGCGCATCCGCCCGCATTTCCTGTTCAACAGCCTGACCGCCGTGCTGTCGCTGATCCGCAGCGACCCGCGCCAGGCCGAGCGCACGCTGGAAGACCTGGCCGACCTGTTTCGCGTGCTGCTGCGCGAGGAGCGCCGCGCCGTGCGCATGGAGGAGGAGATCGAGCTGTGCCAGCGCTACCTGGCGATCGAGTCGCTGCGCCTGGGAGAGCGCCTGCAGGTGCAATGGCTGGTCGACCCGGATGCGCTTAACACCACCATCCCGCCGCTGATCCTGCAGCCGCTGGCGGAGAACGCGGTGCATCACGGCATCGAGCCGAATCACGAGCCGGGGCTGATTCTGATCGCGGTGGCGCGCAAGGGGCGCCAGGTGGAAGTCGAGATCGTCAATCCGCGGGTCGAGGGCAACACCCAGCCGGCGGGCCGCCCCGGCAACCAGATGGCGCTGGACAATGTGCGTGAACGCCTCGCGCTGCATTATGATGTGGAAGCCAGGCTGGAGGCCGGACCGGCGCAGGACGCGCTCACCGGCGCTGGCCAGTACCGGGTGAAAATCACCATCCCGGCGCACCACCAGGAAACGCCGCGAGTGGAGAGAAGGACATGAGTTGTCGTTTGCTGATCGTCGATGACGAAGCGCCGGCGCGGCGCCGCCTGCGCGAGCTGCTGGCCGATTGCGCGCCCGAGTTTCCCCACGAGGTGCTGGGCGAGGCGGCGCACGGCGCCGAGGCGATCAGCTTTGTCGAGCGCGATTCGCCGGACCTGGTGATCGCCGACATGCAGATGCCGCGCATGAGCGGTATCGAGCTGGCGCGCCACCTGCTGAAGACGCCGAAGCCGCCGGCGGTGATTTTCGTCACCGCGCACGACGAGTTTGCCGTCGCCGCCTTCGAGGTCAATGCGCTCGATTACCTGATGAAACCGGTGCGCGCCGAGCGCCTGCTGGCGGCGCTGAAAAAAAGCGCCCTGCGCAACGGCCCGCCGGACGAGGGGGCGCTGGCCAAAAGCACCCCCGGCGGGCGCCAGCAGCTTTCCATCAGCGAGCGCGGGCGCCTGATGCTGGTGCCGCTGGCCGATGTGGTCTACCTGCGCGCCGAGCTGAAATACATCACCGTGCGCACCGAGGCGCGCGAATACCTGCTGGAAGAGTCGCTGGTGCATCTGGAAGAAGAGTTCCGCGAGCGCTTCGTGCGCGTGCACCGCAGCGCCCTGGTGTCGCGCGGGCGCATCACCGGCTTCGAGCGCGCCGCCGCCGAGGCCGACCATGACGCCGAGGGCGGCCCGCAATGGCAGGTGATCCTGGCCGGCGTGCCCGAGCGCCTGCCGGTGAGCCGGCGCCAGTGGTCGACGGTGAAAGAACTGGTCAAGGGAAAATAGGGGACGCCGGAGAAACCAAGCATGGAACAAAAGCCCGCCGCCTCTTCCACCTGCTACCAGCAGGAAGCGCAAGCGCATGTGCCGGCGCATCACCATGCGCATGGGCACGATCATGGCCACGCCCACGGCCATGCCCATGTGCACAAGCCGGCGCCGGGCGAGCCGGTCGACCGTGCCTTCATTTTCGCCCTGGTCATCACCGGCGCCTTCGCGCTGGTCGAAGTCGCCGGCGGCTGGTACGCGCATTCGCTGGCGCTGATCTCCGACGCCGGTCACATGGCCACCGATGCCGCGGCGCTGCTGATCGGCCTGATGGCGGCGCGCCTGGCGCGCCGGCCGGCTTCGGCCAGCAAGTCCTACGGCTACGGCCGCGCCGAGGTGATCGGCGCTTTCGTCAACGGCCTGGTGATGCTGGCGGTGGTGGTGTGGATCATGGTCGAGGCGGTGGAGCGCATTCTCGAGCCGCAGCCGGTGGCGGGCGCCTGGGTGATCGGCATCGCCGCCATCGGGCTGGCGGCCAATCTGCTGGTGCTGGGCGTGCTCTCGCGCGGCGACAAGAGCGGGCACCACAGCCTCAATTCGCGCGCCGCGGTGCTGCACGTGCTGGGCGACCTGCTGGGCTCGGTGGCGGCGATCGTCGCCGGCGCGGTGGTTACCTTCACCGGCTGGACCCCGATCGACCCCTTGCTGTCGATCGTGGTCTCGCTGCTGATCCTGGTTTCGACCTGGCGCCTGCTGATGGAGTCGGTCAACGTACTGATGGAAGCGGTGCCCGTAGGCATTGACTACCACGTGGTGGAGCGGCGCCTGGCGGAAATCGACGGGGTGGCGGCGGTGCACGACCTGCATGTCTGGCAGATGAGTTCGGACGGGCGGGCGTTGTCGGCGCACATCCTGATCGACGGCCACGACCATTGGCCGCACGTGCTGGAACAGGCGCGCGAGGTGTTGCGCAACGAATTCGGCGTCGGCCACGTCACCCTGCAGCCGGTGTGGCCGCGGCTGGCGCGCTCGGAAGGAGCGGACCATCGTCACGAGCACAACGAAGACCATGAACATCATGACCACGACCACGAAGGCCATGAGCACGCGGATAAAAAGGAGACCGGCACCCATGGCAAAGGGCAATCCGCTTGACGGCTTTGCCGTAGACCCGGCGACCCTGCAATACATCGGCCGCGACCTGCAGCGGCCCGAATGCATTCTCGCCGAGCCCGACGGCACGCTGTGGAGCGCGGACGCGCGCGGCGGGGTGATGCGCATTGCCGCCGACGGCAGCCAGACCTTCATCGGGCAAAAGTCGGACAGCCGCTTCGGCGGCGCCGCCGAGGGCGATGCCGGCAGCATCGAAGACAAATACACCCACGGCACCCTGCCCAACGGCCTGGCGTTTGCTGCCAACGGCGACATCCTGATCTCCAATTTCGGCACCGACCTGCTCGAAGTGATGACGCGCACGGGCGAGACCCGCACGCTGTATGACCGCATCGACGGGCAGCCCATCGGCAAGGTCAATTTTGTCCTGCGCGATTCCCAAGACCGCATCTGGATCACCGTTTCCACCAAGGTCAATCCGTGGACCACGGCGGCGGCCTCGCGGGTGCAGGACGGCTATATCGCGCTGGTCGAGCGCGGCACCATCCGCATCGTCGCCGAGGGCTTTTACTTCACCAACGAAATCCGCTTCGACGCCAGGGAAGAGTGGCTGTACATCGTCGAGACCACCGGCCCGCGCGTCACCCGCATGCGGGTGGGCGAGGACGGCTCGCTATCGGAGCGGCAGATTTTCGGGCCGGACAATCTCGGCGGCTATCCCGACGGCATTGCCTTCGATGCCTACGGCAACCTCTGGTGCACGCTGATCATGGTCGACCAGCTGATCGCGCTCACCCCCGAGGGCGACAAGCGCATCCTGCTCGACGACAGCCGCGCCGACAGCGCCGCCGCCTTCCGCCAGGCGATGGCCGAAGGCACAGTGACCGCGGAGATGATGACCGCCACCCACGGCAGCATCGCGCCCTGGATGGCCAGCGTGACCTTCGGCGGGCCGGACCTGCGCACCGCCTACATCGGCAGCCTGCGGGGCAACCGCATTCCGTACTTTCGCTCGCCGGTGGCGGGGCTGCCGATGGTGCACTGGCGCTAAGGGCGACGCAAACCCGCCGGCGCAAAGGCCGTTCAGGCCTTTTTCTTTTTCAGGGGCTTTTCGGGCAGCACTTCCAGCCCGCTGGCTTCGCTGAAAGCAGCCACCAGGTCTTCTGCCTTCGGCGCCAGGCCGCCCACATCCATGATCAGCAGGCGCGCGCCGCCGCGCGCCTCGGGCTTGGTCCGCACCCGCAGGCGCGAGACGAAGTCGCCGCGGGTCAACCGGAAGGACTCGATTTCGCTCCAGCGGATGCGCGAAACGCGGAACAGGCCGTCGTACTTGAAGCCCTCGTTGGTCAGGGTGATGCGCTCGCCCGGGCCGAAAGCGCGCAGGCCCGCCATCACCGACAGGGCGGAGAACATCAGTGCCGCGACCACCGCTCCCGCGGCGGTCAGCCAGCCCATCTCGCCGCCGGCCTGCAGGCCGAGCAGCACCAGCGGCAGGGCGATGAAAATCACCCCCGCCAGGCTGGCGCAAAGAAACACCGTAAAGGTGGCGCGCCCGAGGGGCGAAGTCTGGTACTTGACTGCGTAGCGTGCTTCAGCCATCGGCGGCGCTGCTCCCCTTGATTGTTGAATCTGGCCTCGTTGCCAGCTCTGGCGCCGGCCTCAATGCGCGGCGGACAGGGCGCCGTGCAATGCTGCCGATACTTTTTCACGCGTATAGGGCCGCACGATCCAGCCGCTGGCGCCCAGCATGATGGATTTGGCGATGTCTTCGCGGCTCGGGCTGGCGCCGCTGACCACCACCGGGATCTTGCCCAGTTGCGGATGCTGGCGGATCTTGTCGAGCGTCTTGAAGGTGTCGAGGATGGTCGATTCGAGCTTGAGGAAAATCACGTCCGGCGGCACCGGCTGGTTCATTTCGTCGATGAACTGCTTGCGCGTGCCGGCGGCGCGTATGACATAGCCGGCGGCGCCCAGCAGGCCCGCCATGGCGCCCAGCTCCGGAAATTCTTCCTCGGCGATCAGGGCCGACTTTTTCGCGCCGGCGGGCTGTGGCGCCATGGTGCCCGCCGGGGTGGCGGCGATCGGCGGGAACATCGACTCGGGCTCGGGCTCCAGCGTCGGCATGCCGCCGGCGGTGAACACGCCGCTGTTGGCCAGGGACTCGAGCGCCTCGCCCGATTGCAGGGTCGCCATCTGCACCGTCTTGTTGAGGTCGCCGTTGCGCGAACGCACCGCCGCCTGCGGCTTGAGCTTGGCCCACTTGGCGATGTCGCGCGCCAGGGCGGCGGTTTCCGCGTCCTTTTCGATATAGGCGCCGTATTCGAAGGCGGCGCCGGGCACGGCGGCGGCTTCGGCGGCCGGGGGCACCACCTTGATCAGGTCCATGCGCCGCGCGTCGTCCAGCCAGATGCCGACTTTCGCCGGATCAAGCCGCGGCAACAAGGCCTGCAGGTCTTTCACCGGCCGCTTGCCGTTGATCGCGCGCAGCACCTCGCGAAATCCCGCCGCCAGGGTGGAATTGGCGTCGTTCGAGGCGCGTACGCCGAGCGGCGTGCAGATGAGGATGTCTTCGGGATTGAAGGGCGAATTGACCATGGGATGTTTTATTGGGATTGGAGGAAAGACCCGCGCGGGCCGCCGGTCAAGACATCACATCCACAATCATACCGCTTAAGGCGCTTTGTTCCGCGACAGGGCAGCCTGCGTGGTTTGACCGGCGGCGAATTCCGGCATGGATGGGCAGCCGGGGCAATCAACACGGTTGTGGTGGCCGGGCCGTCCGAACCTGATAAAACCTGAGATTTTTCGCGTAAATCGGCGCACTGGAATGGCGCGGCCCTATAAAACCATAGGAAAACACGGTGTTTTTGCGCCGTTATTTTCACAAATGTAGTAAGGCCGGCCAGTGCGCTGCTGCAAGGGAGCGGCGGCGTCGGCGGGAAGTGGCGCATCAAGGGACAGTATCGAGGGCAGAGGCAGGCGCGGCGCGGACGCGGTGGCACGAAGAGGCAACAAGGGACATCAAGGGG
>DATAZV010000228.1:0-25173 GCA_036271855.1 Burkholderiales bacterium | reverse complement strand
GACGACATAGCTGTTCTGATTGGCGTCCAGCGCCACCGAGCCCTTCATCGTGCCCTGGTACAGCGCCGCACTGATCGGGCTCAAGTCCACCTTGCCGCCGCTGGCCTTGAAGTTGAGCAGGACGTTGGCGGCCTTGATGTTGTTCACCTGCAGCGCGCCGATCTTCACCGTACCGCTGGCGTTCAGGGCTTTCAGCGCGGCAAGGTCGATCGGTTTTTCCGGTTCCGCGCTTTTCGCGCCCGCCGGTCGGGGCGGGAAATACTTGTCGACATTGAGCTTGTCGATGCTGAGGTCGAAGCTGATCGCCGGATTACTGAACTTGACCACGCTGCCCTTGGCGGCGATGGTACTTTCGTCGAAACGCACCGAGAGATCGGCACCGGCGGTCTCACGGCCAAGGTCGGCACGCGCGCTGCCTGTCACCGGCAGCTTGACGCTTTTCATCGGCATTTGCGGGTTCGCCACCGTCAGGTTGGCGTCGATTTTCGCCAGCTCGAATACCCTGCCTTCAAGATTGGCGCTAAGCGCGGTATAGAAGCCGCCGCTGACGACGGTCTCGCCAAACTGCATGCGCGCGATTTCCAGCGCCACCTTGCCCAGCGACAAAGCCTTGCCGGAACCCTTGACGTCCGACAGGCTGAACTTGAGGTCGAGCCCGTCCTTGCCCGACATCTTCACCGCGCCGGTCACCGCCTCGCCGGCGGCGCTGTCGCGGCTCACCGACAGGCGCGGCGCATCGGCCTTGAAGTCGAAATCATCCTCCCCCTTCTTGCCGCTGGCCGAAATGGAGACGCCGTCGACCATGATCTGGTCGGCGGACAAATCCACCTGCAGTTTGGGGACCTTGGCCTTGAAGTCGTTGAGCAGCACGCCCGGCATCGCGCCCGATCCGCTGGCGTTGAGGTTTTCCAGCGCGACGCGATGTACCGACAGGTCGGCATCCACCTTTGCCACGTCGAGGGTCACGGTGCCGGACTGCTGGCCGCGCCGCCCCTTGGCCTCGATCTTGATCTGCTCGCCGCGCAGCGCCTTCTTGCGGCCGTCCGCGGCCAGCGTGGGGGCGCCTACCTTGATGTCGAAGGGCTCCTGATTGTAGTTGCCGCTACCGGTGAGACTGACCTTGGTGCCCGCCACCGCCAGGGACTCGGTGTTGAGCTTGAGCGTATCGGCACCCAGTTTGATGTCGGCCCCCGCGATTTCGGTCCCCGGCTTGCCGTCCACCCCGGCCTGGCTATAACCGCCGGTGATTTGCAGATCCAGCGTGGAAGCGTCCAGCGACTTTTTGCCGGGGTCGGATTGCAGCGCACCCTTGACGGCAAGACTGGCGTTGTTAAAGCCCAGGCCGCTGCCGTTGATCTTGCCGTCCAGGCCTTTCAAGGCGTAGATCTTCGCCTTGAGATCGAAGGTCAGCTCGCCGGCAATCCGCAACTGCGCCTTGATGGCGGGTTTGTCGCCTTCCAGATTGGCCGCCAGGGTGAACTTGCTCGGCACGGTGTCGGCCAGGCGATCGGTTTCCAGGCCCAGGCCGCTGATCTTCGCGGTCTGCCCGCTGGCCTCGTCCGAATAGTTCAGGGTGGCGTATTTCAGCTTGAATCCCTGGGCGTCGAATTTGACGATGTCCTGGTTGTCCTTCTTGTCATCCTTGGTCAGCAGATCGTCGAAATTGAAGCTGCCGTCCCGCCGCCTGACCACGTTGGCTTCGAGGCCCTCAACCTCGATCTGGTCGATCACCAGTTCCTTGCGCAGCAAGGGAAAAATATTCACATACAAGCGCGCCTGCGTCACCTTGAGAAAGGGCTGGTCGCTTTTGTACTCGGATAGCGAAGCCGCGCCGGTTTCCACCCCCAGCTGGGGGAAAAATGCCAGTTTGATATTGCCCGGAATGACCAGGGTGCGGTCTTTTTTCTCCTTCACCACCCGCGTCAGTTCGTCCTTGTACTTGTTGGGATCGAAGGTGGCGGCGAAGATGCCGACGCCGACAACCACGACCAGGGCCAGCACGCCAAACGCAATTGCCAGATATTTCAGGGGTTTCATATACCGATGGACCGGTTCGATTGCACAAAGTTTAACCGAGGTCAAACCATATGGTTGCGGCAGCGTAAAATAGCGGGTTGCTGAAACAAGGTCACCGCATGCCCGTCTTTGCCGCTGTCTTCGCCGTATTCACCGCCGTTTTCGCGCGCCTGGCCATGCGCGCCGCGCTGCTCTCGCCCCTGCTGATTTTCCTGCCCTCCCCTGCGGCCGCGCAAGCGCCGGGCTATGTGATCGTGCTCAATTCGGACGACGACACCCTGAGCCTGATCGACCCGAAAACCTCGACCGAGGCCAGGCGCGTGCCGGTCGGCCGCGGGCCCCACCACATGATGGCCCTGCCGGACGACAGTGCCCTGCTGATCGGCCTGACCACGGTCAACCAGTTGCTGGTGGTAGACCGCAAGACCGGCGAAATCACCCGGCGCATTGCGGCGATGGACCCTTACCAGCTTGGCTTTTCGCCCGACGGAAAATATTTCGTCACCACCGCGCTGCGCCAGGATTTCGTCGATATCTATCCCGGCAAGCTTTCCGACGACATGAAGCCCCTGGCTCGGGTGAAAAGCGGCTCCATGCCCAGCCACCTGGCCTTCTCGCCGGATAGCCGCTACGTCTACGTCACCGAACAGGGCAGCAATACGCTGGCGAAAATAGAGCTGGCCACCGGCAAGGTGGCGAACCGCTTCACCGTGGGCGCATCGCCGGCGGGCGTCTGGCTGACGCCGGACGGCAGCAAGCTTCTGATCGGCATGATGGGGCAGAATTACGTCGCGGTGATCGACCGCGCCACCGACAAGGTGATTGACCGCGTGATCACCGGCCGCGGCGCGCATAATTTTCTCGCCCGCGGCGACAAGCGCCACCTGTATGTCTCCAACCGCGTCGACGACAGCATCTCGGTGCTCGACATGCAGACGATGAAGGTGGTCGACACCATCAAGGTGGCGGGTTCGCCCGACTGCATGGAGCTCTCCTCCGACGGCAAGTGGATGTGGGTGACCGCGCGCAGCCGCAAGGAAGTCGCGGTGGTGAACATGGAAACCCGGCAGGTGGAAAAGCGCATCCCGGTGGGGCGCTCGCCGCACGGCATCTACTACTTCGACCATGCGCCGCGCCAGTAGGGCCGCGGCCCGGGTTACAGCCCTCCTCACCACGCTGATTTTCGCCGCGCCGGCAGTCGCGCAGGATGCCTGCAAGGGTACGGTCTACCTGACCATCGACACCGGCAGCATGTCGCAGGCCGAGTTGATTGCCGCGACCCTCAACAAGTACCAGGTGAAGGCGACATTTTTCCTCGCCAACGAACCCACCATCAAGGGCGACTACACCCTGGACCCCGGCTGGGCCGCCTACTGGAAGGCGCGCGCCGCCGAAGGCCACCATTTCGGCAGCCACACCTTCGACCACGTCTATTTCAAGGCCGGGGATGTAAACAACAGCGCGGGCGACAAGGTGCATGCCCGCCCCCAGTTCGGCCGCGAGGCGGGCAAGGCGCAGATCTGGGATGCCGGGCAGGTATGCGCCGAACTCGACCAGGTCAAAACCCGCTTCCATGAAATGACCGGCGCCACCCTGCAGCCGCTATGGCGCGCCCCCGGCGGCTACGTTACGGCGAACACGCGCAAATGGGCGGCCGCCTGCGGCTATGCGCACGTCGGCTGGAGCGCCGCCGGTTTTCTCGGCGACGAATTGCCTTCGGAAAGCTATCCGAACAGCGCCCTGCTCAAGCGCGCCCTGGCCAATATCAAGAATGGCGACGTGCTGATGATGCATACCGGCATCCGCTCGCGCAAGGACCCTTTCGCTCCCATGCTGGACCCGCTGATCGCCGGCCTGAAGGCGCGCGGCATGTGCTTCGGGCTGGTGCCCGACAGCGGCTACCAGGGCCGCTGAGGCAGGCGAAAAGGCTGCACCGCCCGCGCCGGCGGGGTTAAAATCTTCCCTTATGCTCGATTTTCTCGGCACCCGGTTCGACGCCCTGTTCGCCTGGCTGTTCGGCGCGGTGGTGCAACCCGCGTTGTACAACCTCGGGCTGATGAATTATTGGGACGAGGCCTACACCGGCACTGAAACCCTGCTCCTGGGGGTGATCGAAATCACCCTGCTGTGCGCCATCGTCCTGCCGCTGCAGCGCATGCTGCCGGCCGAGCCGGCGCAGCAGCGCCCGGCGGTGCGCACCGACTTCATCTATACCCTGATCAACCGCCTCGGCCTGCTGCCGCTGATCACCTTCGCCCTCACCTTTCCGGTCGAGGGCGCGATCGAGAGCGTGTGTCATGAATTCGGCCTGCCGCGCCTGACCCTGGAGAGCATGGCGCCCTGGTTTTCGCTGCACCCGCTGGCCGAGTTCCTCGCCTACCTGCTGCTGTTCGACCTGCTGGGCTACTGGGTGCATCGCGCCCAGCACAGTTTCAACTGGTGGTGGGAACTGCACGCCGTGCACCACAGCCAGCAATCGATGACGGTGTGGACCGAGAGCCGCAACCATTTTCTCGACGACCTGATCAACGCCCTGATCATCGCCCTGGTGGCGCGCGCCATCGGCACCCCGGGTTCGCAGTTCATCTGGCTGGTGTTCGTAGGCCGGCTGATCGAAAGCCTATCGCACGCCAATGTGCGCTTCGGCTACGGGCCGGCCAAGCGCCTGCTGGTCGACCCGCTGTTCCACCGCTGGCACCACGGCGTCGGGGTCGGCCACGAAGGCCGCAGCCGCGGCATCAATTTCGGCGTCATGCTGCCGCTCTGGGACATGCTGTTTCGCACCGCGCGCTTCGACCGCGCGGTGGCGCCCACCGGCATCCGCGACCAGTTGAGCGGGCGCGACTACGGCCGCGGCCTGTGGGCGCAGCAAGGCCGCGCCCTGCTGCGCCTGTGGGGCCGGCTAGGCGGCGTGTTTGCGCGCGCCGCCAGCACCGAGCGCGCATAGCAGCGCCGCCGCCCACAGCGCCGCCGGCAGCCAGGGCAGCCATTGCGCGGCTTCCGGCGTTTTGTTCAACTCTCCGGCCACCAAGCCCAGGCGCAGCAGCGCCGCCAGCGCCAGCACGCTGAATACCAGCCCGGTATTGCGCCCTTCCCGGCCGCTGCGCCCGGCGGCAATCGCCGCCGGCAACACGCAGGCCAGCACCAGCGCCCAGGCCGCGCCGGCGGCCAATTGCGCGGCAATCAGCGCGGCCAGGCTTGCAGCCAGCGTCACCCCGCACAGCGCCGCCGCGCCCAGGGCCACTGCCGCTGTCAGCAAACGCGGCGTCCCCAAGCGTGCCTGCAGCCGGCCCGCGCCGGCCATCGCCAGCCCGAAGGCGATCCAGAACAAGGCCATCAGGCCGTCCAGGCCGACGCCGCCCGCCAGGCGCGCGTACGCCGGCGCGGAATTGAGGGCGGTATGTACTTGCGTGCCCAGCGCCAGCAAGACCACCAGCAGCACTAGCCCGCTGCCCCAGACTGCCGCATTGGCCCTACCCTCCGGCGCCGCCGCCGCGGGCGCGCCAGCCGCTTGCAGATTTCTTTCGCACCAGCGCAGCCCGGCAACCGCCACCAGCAAGCCGACACTGGCCAGCGCAAACGGCAGACGCGGATCGAGGCCGCGCAATGCACTGGTCAGCATCGGTGAACAAGCCCCCGCCACCCCCAGGCCGAGCATGGATAGCTGCGCCAGGCGCGGCGCCGCGGGCGGCGGCGCGTACTTGGCGATCAGCACCATCGGCGGCGCCCGCAGTGCCGACGAAGTCACCGCCCACAGCACCACCAGGCCGGTGAGCAATGCCGGCGAGGCGGCGTGCGGCAGCAGGAGGAAGGCCAGGCAGGACACGGCGGTGACCATCACGATCGGGCCGGACAGCCGGCGCATGCCGCCGGCGACGCGATCGGCGGCCAGCCCCAGCGCCAGGTCCATCAGGGTGAACAGCAGCTGATCGAACAGCAGCAGCCAGATCACCCATTTGCGCTCGATGCCGGCGCCGGCGGCCAATTGCGGCAAAAATGCCACATAAATGGTCCAGGTCAGGGCAAACAGCCATTGCACCAGGCCCAGGTACAGTCCTGCCCCCATAGCGCCCCCTTTGCCGGCCCGCGCGCGCCGCGAATGCGGCATGCGCTATGATTAGCCGTTAAAATGAGGAATATAGACCGGAGTTCGAGTTCCATGCAGATCAGCCCGCCTTTCGGGTACCAGGCTATCGCGCCGTTCCTGCGCAATCAGCGCGTCAAGCTGCCGCCCGCCGGTACCTTGCCCGCATTCACGCGCGCGCTCAATGCCATGCCGGTCAGCTACTCCGAATTCGGTGCCGCCTGCCGCGAATACCCCCTGGTGTTTTCTTCCAGTGACGAAGGCAAGACCTTCGCGCCGGTGGCCGTGCTGGGCCTGACCGACCGCGAGAACCTGTTCGCCCGTGACGACGGCTGGGCGCCCGGCGCCTACGTGCCGGCCTACGTGCGGCGCTATCCGTTTTGCATGACCCGCGTCACCGTCAGCGGTGTGGAACAGAACGAGCGCCTGATCTGCGTCGAGGAAGCCTGCATCGCCGCCGGCGAGGGCGAGGGCGAAGCGATGTTCAGCGACAATACCGAGCCCCTGCCGCGCTGGACCGCGATCGAAAAGCTGTTGCAGGAATACGAGGCCGATCTCGAACGCGTGCGCGAGATGTGCGGCATCCTCGGCGACTACGGCCTGCTGGAGCCGTTTGCCATGCAGGCCAGCCTGAATGCGGGCGGCTCGATGCAGCTGGGCGGGATGTACCGGGTGGCCGAAGCCAAGATGGAATTTCTCAACGCCGGGCAGCACAAGAACCTGATCAGGAAGGGCATCATGGGCCGGATCTACCTGCACCTGCTGTCCCTGGAAAATTTCGCGCGCCTGCTGGACCGCAAGGCCGCGCTGTCCGGGCAACCAAAAACTGAGTCGAAGAACTAACCTTTGCGGAGAAGCAACGTGTCCCTGGTTCAACCGGTCGAATATGCCGACGCTTTACCCGAGGTAAAGGCGGTGTACGACGACATCATGGCCACGCGCAAGGTCGCGACGGTGAACAATTTCTGGAAGGTCCTGGCGCACGACCCGGCGACGCTTAAGCGCACCTGGGAAGAAGTCAAGGGCGTGATGGCCGCGGGGGCGCTCGACGCCCTGACCAAGGAGATGATCTACGTCGCCGTCTCGGCCACCAACGGCTGTGAATACTGCACCTACTCGCACACCGCCTCGGCCAGGAAACAGGGCATGAGCGATGCCATGCTGGCCGAGGTGCTGGCGGTGACCGCGCTGGCCAACAAGACCAACCGCCTGGCCAACGGCTACCGCGTGCCGGTAGACCAAGCCTTCATTTCCCGCGTCTAAGGAAATACTGATTAATTGGACTACGCCCCCCTCACTTACGTTTCGCAACCCCCCGATTTCAGAGAGAGGTTAGCCTCGTCACCCTCGGTTTTCGGAACTTGTTCAGCAGTTCCCTAACGGACTATCCTTCAGGCAGACTTCGCAACCGTTCTATGGCAGACATCATCTACAACCGCACCGAATTGGGCGAGCGCGCCATGCGCGGCCAGGCCGGCCAGATCGCGCCCGACCTGGTGCGGGTGCTCGCCCTCGTATCGGGCGACACCCACTTCGACCTGGTGAAAAAGCGTGCCATCCGCATGCCGGAATCGGACCTGAGGGCGGTGCTGGAGCGCCTGGTGTCGGCCGGGCTGATCGCCTCGCGCGATTCGACCGACCGCGACGACCTCGACTTCACCATGCATTTCAGCACGCCGGCAGGCGAGATCCCGACGCTGACCGACGACGACAAGAAGCGCCTGGGGCTGGAGGCCACCGACGGCCACGACATCCTGACCAAGACCGGCTCGTTCATGCAGCTCTCCGGCAACGCGCCGCAGACGACCCTGGGCAAGGCCTGGACCGACATCACCGTGCTGATCATCGAGGACGACGAAATCCAGGCGCGCTTCGCCCAGAACATCATCATGAAGGCCGGCTTCAAACAGCGCCACGCCGCCAGCCGCGAAGAGATTGTCGGCGAACTGAACAAACAGCCGCTACCGGACTGCATGCTGCTGGACATCGAACTGCCCGGCACCAACGGCTTCGACATCCTGGCGCGCATGCGCCAGCACCCCAAGCTCAAGCACGTGCCGGTGATCATGCTCACGGCCCTGGCCAGCCAGCAGGACGTCTTCAAGGGCCTGTCGCTGGGGGCCAACGCCTACGTTTCCAAGCCGTACAAAAAGCAGACCCTGGTCGACACCATCGTCAAGACCTTGGGCCTGAAGCCCTACGCCGACAAGCCCGCGGGCGTCGGCCCAACCGGCTGACCGTTTCGCAATTCGCGCGAAAATAGCGATCGCCGGAACAACGTTATCCCGGAGAAGCGCATGCAATACACCGAAGAGTTTTGCGAACGCGAATACAACATGCGCGCGCGGGTGCCTTCGCACCCTGAGCATTTTCGCCGCTGGGCCGAAAACTCGCAGCGGGTGCGCCTCTCCGAACCCTGTTTTCTCGACATTCCCTACGGCGACGCGCCGGGCCAGACTCTGGATTTTTTCCCGGTCGAGGGCGGCGCCCACGGCGACGTGCCGCTGCTGGTATTCATCCATGGCGGCTTCTGGCGCGCGCTGGACAAATCCGATTTCTCATACGTAGCCCCGCCCTTCACTCACGCCGGCGCGGCGGTGGCGGTGATCAACTATCGCCTGGTGCCGGGCGTGCCCCTCGAAGAACTGGTACGCGACACCCTGATGGCGGTGACCTGGTGTTACCTGCATGCCGGTCACTACGGCGCCAATCCGCATCATCTCTACGTCGCCGGCCATTCGGCGGGCGGCCACCTGGCGGCGATGATGCTGGCGGCACAGTGGCCGCGCTGGCACGGCGCCCTGCCGGAAGAGGTGGTGCGCGGCGCGCTTTGCGTCAGCGGCCTGCACGACCTCGAGCCCTTGCGTTACGCGCCTTTCATCAATGCCGATCTCAAGCTCGATGCGCAGCGCGTGCTTGCCCTCAGCCCGGCACTGATGCCGCCGGCCACCCACGCGCCGCTGATCACCTCGGTCGGCGGCGAGGAGAGCAGCGAATTCAAGCGCCAGACCGCATTTCTGGCGCAGCAGTGGAAAGGCGTTTTCATGGAGGACGTGCCGATGCCGGGCCACGACCACTTCAGCATCTGTACCGATTTCGGCCGCCGGGAAAGCCCGCTGGTGCGCGCTTTGCTGGGCATGATGGGCATGAGCGAGTAGCAGGAGCGGATCGGGCAATAAAAAAGCGGCGCCGTCGGCGCCGCTTTTTTATTGCCTCCGCGCTCCCTAGTCGACGCGCCGCACCGGCACTTCATAGCCCCCCAGCAGCAACGGGCCGGGCAGGCCGGAGGGGCGGGCACGCACCAGTTCTTCCGGCTGCCAGCGCGCGGCCGGAACCGATACCGGCAGCACCGCCGGCAAGGCAGCGGCGGTTTGCGGCGGCAGGGCCGGCACCAGCTCCGCCACGGCGGTGGCTGCGGGAGCCGTGGGAGCGGCGGCAGGAATGCCCGTCAGGCGCGCCGCCGAGGTGCGAAACGTCGCGGACCAGGAATTCTTCGCCACGTCTTCGCCCAGCGGGTTCAGGCGCAGGTTGAGGGCGACCGATTGCTTTGTATACCCCGCCGCCTCCAGCAGCTTCAGGGCGACCTCGTCGGCTTCCTTGGCCTGCTTGTCGCGTCCGCTTTCGGCAGCCAGCTGCGAGCCGGCAAAGGAGAGTGCGGTTTTGATCAGGCCGCTGCCGGGGATGATGAAATTCATCAGCACGGAGACGACAATCGAGGCGCCGGCATTGTTGTCGTGATGGCCGGCGACCACGTGGCCCATTTCGCGGGCGATGACAAAAGCCATCCAGTCGTCGGTCGGGTTGAGTTTGGCGAAGCCGGCGTTGATGGCGATCTTGCCGGTGCCGCTGGACATGGTCGAAAGGTCCTGCGAATTTCCCACGTAGACGTCGAAGCCGCCGACGTGCTTCATCTGGTCGGGATACAGGTTGCGCGCAGCGTTCTGCAAGCCCAGGGCAATGCGCGTGACCTGCTGTTGGAACGGCGCGCCGGCAGTTTCGGCCGGCTCGCGCCCGGCAGCCAGGACGCCGAATTCGAGCGCCGAGCGCAGCCCGAGAATCCCGGTATTGCCCTGCGGCGCCGGCGCGGCGGCATCGGGCGGCACTGCCGGCTCCTCGGCGACGGGCGCAACTGCAGCGGAATCGGCGGCGGGCGCCGGTGCGACGATCGCAGCGCGGGTCGCGGGTGTGGTGGGTGCTTTCATCGGCGCCGCGGCCAGGACCATTGTTGCGGCAGGCTGCACATCCGCAACTTCATCGGCCGCCGCCACGGGACCCAGATGCAAGGCGCAAGCCGCCGCGCACGACGCCAAAAGGCGACGCGTCAGCCACTGCGTGGTAAATCCCCCTTGCGGCATATTTCCCCCTGCCGCCCCCGGTGCTTAATCCCCGCGACCGGGTGCGTCGATGCTGCGGAGCACCAGTCTACGCCGCGATTTTTGACTATGCCAACATTTTTTTGATTTTTATCCATACGAATCAACGACTTAATGGTATTTAGCAATGTATAAACAATGCTTTCGGCATCAAACTTAAAGTTGAATAGTTAAAGTAAATTCTTAAATTAACAAGGACGATTCGCCTTTACGGGAAAATCGCCCCTGAATGGTCCTGCCCTCTCGTTTTGGCGGTCACCGGTGAGGCGATGTCCATCGCCGCCGCGCGGCCTCGCTCCTCAGATGTCGATAAAAACCATGCCCTCCTGCACCTGCACCGCGAAGGACTTGGCGCAACCCTGGTCGGGCGCCAGCGCGCAGCCATCGGCCAGCTCGATGTTCCAGTTGTGCAGCGGACAGGCGACGCGCTTGCCGTAGACGATGCCCTGCGACAAGGGCCCGCCCTTGTGCGGGCACTTGTCTTCGAGGGCAAACACCTCGTCGTCGGCGTTGCGGAATACGGCGATGTTGCCGTGCGCCGCCGTCTTCACTACGCGCGCACCCAGGCGCGGGATCTCGGTCAGGGGACAGACTTTTTTCATGTTGGCGGTGACGGGCGATTCGAGTTCGGTTGTGCTCATGATGGGCGGCTCCGGTTCAGGCCGACAGCATTTCGAAATCCTGCTTGGCGACCCGGCCCTCGGCACGCTCGCGCCAGGGGTCGGCATAGTCCTTCACCGCGAACTTCAGGCGCGCATACAGCGCCTTGCGGTTCTCTGCATCTTCGACCACATGTTTCTTCACGTAGTCCATCCCGACCCGACTGACCCAGTGGATAGTGCGGTCGAGATAGCGCGCCTGTTCGCGATACAGCTGCAGAAAGGCGCCGGAATATTCCAGCACCTCTTCATGCGTGCCGACCTTGACCAGGAACTGCGCGACTTCGGTCTTGATGCCGCCGTTGCCGGCGACGTAGATTTCCCAGCCCGAGTCGACGCCGATCACGCCGACATCCTTGATGCCGGCCTCGGCGCAATTGCGCGGGCAGCCCGACACCGCCAGTTTCACCTTGTGCGGCGACCACATGCCGAACAGGTCGTGCTCTAGTTCGATGCCCATGCGCGTCGAATCCTGGGTGCCGAAGCGGCACCACTCGGAGCCGACGCAGGTTTTCACCGTGCGCAAGCTCTTGCCGTAGGCGTGGCCGGAAGGCATGTCGAGGTCTTTCCACACGCCCGGCAGGTCTTCCTTTTTCACCCCCAGCAGGTCGATGCGCTGGCCGCCGGTGACCTTCACTGTCGGAATCTTGTACTTGTCGACTACGTCGGCAATCTTGCGCAACTCGTGGGCGGTGGTGACGCCGCCCCACATGCGCGGCACCACGCTGTAGGTGCCGTCCTTCTGGATGTTGGCATGCGCCCGCTCGTTGATGTAGCGCGATTGCGGGTCGTCCACCGCCTCGTGCGGCCAGGTCGAGAGCATGTAGTAGTTGATCGCGGGGCGGCAGGAAGCGCAGCCGTTCGGCGTGCGCCACTCGAGAAATTTGTACACGGCCTCGTGCGTCAGCAGCTTGTGCTCGCGGATCGTCGCGCGCGCTTCTTCATGGGTATGGTCGGTGCAGCCGCACATCGGCTTGGTCTTGGTATCGGCCGCCTGGTAGGCGCCGCCGACGGTGGAGGCGAGGATCTGTTCCACTAGCCCGGTGCAGGAGCCGCAGGAGGATGAAGCCTTGGTGTGCTTGCGCACGTCTTCAAGGGAGAACAGCCCCTTTTCCTTGATCGCCTTGACGATCACGCCTTTGGCAACACCGTTGCAGCCGCAGACTTCGGCGGTATCGGCCATCGCCGCTGCCTTGTTCTGCCCCTGGTGGCCGACGTTGCCCAGATGGTTCTGGCCGAACATCAGGTGGTCGCGGATCTCGTGGACGTCCTGCTTGTCTTTCAGCAACTGGAAATACCAGGCGCCGTCGGCGGTGTCGCCGTACATCACCCCGCCGATTATTTTGTTGTCCTGAAGCACCAGCTTTTTGTAGACGCCGCCCATCGGATCGTTGAGAGTGATTTCCTCGGTGTCCGGTCCGCCGGTGAAGTTGCCGGCGGAAAACAGGTCGACGCCAGTGACCTTCAGCTTGGTCGAGGTCACCGACCCCTTGTAGAGACCGATGCCCATGTGCGCCAGGTGATTGGCGCAGACCTTGGCCATTTCGAACAGCGGCGCCACCAGCCCGTAAGCGATGCCGCGATGCGCCACGCATTCGCCGACGGCGTAGATTTTCGGGTCATAGGTCTGCATCGTGTCGTTGACCACGATGCCGCGATTGACGTAAATGCCGGCAGACTCGGCCAGCGCGGTGTTGGGGCGAATGCCGACGGCCATCACCACCAGGTCGGCCGGCAACTCGCTGCCGTCCTTGAATTTGATCGCCGCGACCCGCCCGTCCGGCCCCGCCGCCAGTTCGGCAGTTTGCCGTTCCAGCGCGAATTTCAGCCCCTTGTCTTCCAGCGACTTCTGCAACATGCCGGCCGCCACCCGGTCGAGCTGGCGCTCCATCAGCCACGGCATGATGTGCACCACAGTGACGTCCATGCCGCGCAGCTTGAGGCCGTTGGCTGCTTCCAGACCCAGCAGGCCGCCACCGATGACGATGGCGTGCTTATGGGTCTGGGCGGCGGCGATCATGGCGTCGGTGTCGGCGATGTCGCGATACGAAATCACCCCGGGCAGGTCCTTGCCCGGCACCGGCAGGATGAAGGGATTGGAGCCGGTGGCCAGCAACAGGCGGTCATACGGCTCGACGGTGCCGTCCTCGGCCTGTACCTCGCGCTTGACGCGGTCGATCTTCACCACCTTCTTGTTCAGGTGCAGCCTGATGCCGTTGGCTTCGTACCAGTCGACATCATTGAGCATGATCTCCTTGATCGTCATCTCGCCGGCCAGCACCGGCGAGAGCAGGATGCGGTTGTAGTTGGCGTGCGGCTCGGCGCCGAACACGGTGATGTCGTAGAGGTCGGGCGATATCTTCAGCAGCTCCTCGAGAGCGCGCACGCCCGCCATGCCGTTGCCGACCATTACGAGTTTCATTTTTTTCATGGGTGTATCCGCTTGCAGTCTGTTCGATGGGGCGTGAGATGAGGTGGCTTGCCTAGGCGGCAACCGGCAGAGGGGCGAACGCGTGGCTTGAGTCCGGCTGCGCCGCCCGCAGCGGCGCGATCGCGGCCAGCGCAACCACCTCGCCGATCACCAGGATGGCCGGGCTGCCCAGTCCTGCGGCGGCGACCACCGCATGCAGGGTCCCCAGGGTCGCCAGCACCTGGCGCTGGCCCGCCAGGGTGCCGGACTGGATCGCCGCCGCCGGCATTTCCGCGCGCATGCCCGCGGCGAGCAGTTCGGCGCAGATGACCGGCAGGTTGGCGATGCCCATATAGATCACCAGCGTGGTCCCGGTGGCCGCCAGGGCGCGCCAATCGGGGCCGCCGCCAGCCTGGGTATGGCCGGTGACGAAGGTGACGCCCACCGCGTGGCCACGATGGGTGACCGGGATGCCCAGGGTCGCCGGTACCGCGATGCCTGCAGTAATGCCGCTGATGATTTCGCAGGCAATGCCGGCCTCGCGCAGGGCTTCCAGCTCCTCGCCGCCGCGGCCGAACATGAAGGGGTCGCCGCCCTTGACGCGCGCCACCACGCGGCCGGACCGGGCCAGCCTGAGCATGAGTTTCTGGATGAAGGCCTGCGACGTCGATTTACAGCCGCCGCGCTTGCCGACTTCGATGATCCGGGCTTCGGGGCGCACGTGCTCCAGCACCGCGCGATTGACCAGGTCGTCGATCAGCACTACGTCGGCACGCGCGAGCGCGCGTACCGCTTTTATCGTAAGCAGTTCCGGATCTCCCGGCCCTGCTCCCACGAGATACACCAAGCCGGCGCCGTTGCCGGCAAGGTCAGTCCGCGTCATGATTCACTCCCGCATAGACCTTACGGGAGTGGGTATTGCAAGCGTTATGCCAGCAAAGCGCGACCGCGGGCCACAGAGCCGGAACGCGTGGAGGATTGCTGGCGGCGCAAAACCCGTCGCACCAACCGCGTGCGGCGCAACATGGGCCGCACCGGTTTAGCGCCTCGCGGGGTGCCGCCTAAAAAAGCGGCAATTCCCTCAGGAGGGGAATGGAATCAGTTCGATTTCTTCTTCCTTGATGCCTAGGACGCCGGCCATGTCCTTCAAGGTGTCGTCGCCGATGGCGACGATGTCATAAGCCCCCAGGAAATCGCTGCCCTTGGACTCCAGGAAGGCCTTGGCCTTGGTGTCGCTGTCCCAGGTCACGATGGCATCGGGGCCGCTTTCCCTCAAGCGAGCGCACATCGGAACCCTGTCTTCCTTATACACAATGGCGAACATGCGGCCTTCTCCCTTTTCTTGCGGGCTGCTTTACTGGATTGCCCGTGCCGGAGTGTACAAAAGATTTGACCTTTTGTGGGGCTAAGCCTGCGGGACGGGGTGGCGGCCGGCTGGCATGGCAGTTGCGTAAGGGACGGAAGTTCAGGAAACTTTCAATGACGATCGCTTCCATCCCGCTGGCCCTGCTTGAGACCAAGTCCACCTGCCCCTATTGCGGCGTGGGCTGCGGCGTCATCATCGAGCACGACGGCACGGCCATTTCCGGGGTCCGCGGCGACCCCGACCACCCGGCCAACTTCGGCCGCCTCTGCACCAAAGGCACTACCCTGCACCTGAGCGCGCGCCCGGAAAACCGTGCGCTGACACCGGAAATGCGCGTAAGCAGGCACTCACCGCGACAGCCCGTTTCCTGGGACAAGGCGCTCGACGCCTGCGCCGACACCTTTGCCCGGGTGATCCGCGAACACGGACCGGATGCCGTCGGCTTTTACATTTCCGGCCAGTTGCTCACCGAAGACTATTATGTCTTCAACAAGCTGGCCAAGGGCCTGATCGGCACCAACAACGTCGACACCAATTCGCGCCTGTGCATGAGCTCGGCGGTGGCCGGCTACAAGCAGACCCTGGGCGCGGACGCGCCGCCCGCCTGCTACGAAGACCTGGACACGGCCGAGGTGCTGTTCATCGCCGGGTCCAACATGGCTTTTGCCCATCCGGTGCTGTACCGGCGCATCGAAGAGGCGAAGGCGAAAAAGGGCGATGCGCTGAAAGTCATCGTCGTCGATCCGCGCAAGACCGACACCGCGCGCGAAGCCGACCTGCATCTGCAAATCCTCCCCGGCACCGACATCGCCCTGTTCAACGGCATGCTCAACGCCATGCTGTGGGAGGGCCTGACCGACGCCGCCTATATCGCCGAACACACGGCTGGCTTCGATGCACTGAAAGAGGCGGTGCGCGAGATGACCCCGGCGGCGGCGGCGCGCATCTGCGGCGTGCCGGAGGCAGACATCCATCAAGCAGCGCTATGGTTCGGCCGCTCGGCGGCGACGCTATCCCTCTACTGCCAGGGCCTGAACCAGTCGGCGCACGGCACCCACAACAACGCCGCCCTGATCAACCTGCACCTGGCCACCGGGCAGATCGGCAAGCCCGGCGCCGGCCCCTTCTCGCTCACCGGCCAGCCCAACGCCATGGGCGGGCGCGAAGTCGGCGGCCTGGCCAACCTGATCTCCGCTCATCGCGACATGAACAACCCGGCGCACCGGGCCGAGGTGGCGAAGCTTTGGGGCGTTGATGAAGTCCCCGCCACCCCCGGCAAGACGGCGGTGGAAATGTTCGACGCCGTCAAAAGCGGCCAGATCAAGGCGCTGTGGATCGCCTGCACCAACCCGGCCCAGTCGATGCCCGACCTGCATTCGGTGCGCGAGGCGCTGGAGGCGGCCGAACTGGTGGTGCTGCAGGAAGCCTTCAGCAATACCGATACCGCGGCCTACGCCGACGTGCTGCTGCCCGCCTCCACCTGGGGCGAAAAGCACGGTACCGTCACCAACTCGGAGCGCCGCATCACCCGCGTCGCGCCCGCCGTTGCGGCGCCGGGCCAGGCACGCGATGACTGGGACATCTGCGTCGATTTCGCCCGCCGGCTGGGCGAGCGCCTGGGCCGCGGCGAGCTGGCGCGCCGGCTGTTTGACTATGCCAGCCCGGAAGCGATCTGGAACGAGCACCGCGAAAGCACGCGCGGGCGCGACCTCGACATCACCGGCCTGTCCTACGCCATCCTTGAGGAGCGCGGCCCGCAGCAATGGCCGATGCCCACCGGCGCCGCCGCCGGCCAGCAGCGCCTTTACGCCGACGGCCGCTTTCCCACCGCCGATGGCCGCGCCCGCTTTGTCGCCGCAAAACACGCGGCGGTGCAGGAGCCGGTGAATGCCGCCTACCCGCTGGCACTCAACACCGGGCGCCTGCGCGACCAGTGGCACGGCATGAGCCGCACCGGCCTGGTGGCGCGCCTGTTCAGCCACGTCGAGGAACCGCTGCTGTCGATGGACGCCGCCGACCTGGCGCGCCGCGGCCTGGCGCCCGGCGACCTCGCCGAAGTCAGCTCGAGGCGCGGCCGCTTCGTGGTGCGGGTGGAAGCCAGCGACACGGTGCGCCTGGGCCAGGCTTTCATGCCGATGCACTGGGGCGCGCAGTTCATGCGCGGCCTGGGCGTCAACGCCCTCACCTCGCCGGCCATCGACCCCTACTCCAAGCAGCCGGAACTCAAGGCTGCGGCCATCGAGGTCAAGCGCGCCTTGCTGCCGCACCGGGTGGTGGCGATGCGCCGGTTTGAAGATGCCGCCAGCGCGGCGCTCCTGACCGAGGCGCTGAAGCCGCTCCTCGATCAGTTCGACTACGCCACCCTGACCCTGGCCGGGCGCGAGGAAGTGCTGGTGAGCCTGCGCGGCTATTGCGCCGAGCCGGTGCCCGAGGCGGTGCTGGACCGGCTCGACACCCTGCTCGATCTGACCGAGCCGGCACGCGTGATGCGCTATGTCGATGCGCGGCGCCGGGTGGAAAAGGCGGCGCGCATCGACGATGGCCTGATGACCAGCGTCTGCCTGTCCGGCGAGACTGCCGCCGCAGACTGGCTCAAGGGCATGATGCTGGAGCGCGCCACCCTCGAGGCGGTGCGGCCGTGGATCCTGGCGCCGGTGTCGCGCCCGCCGCAGGGTTCGATGGCGCGCGGGGTGATCATCTGCAATTGCCTGAACGTGGCGGAGTCGGAAATCCGCGCCGATGCCGCCGCCGGCCTGGACTTCGGCGCCTGCCAGGCCAAACGCCAATGCGGCACCTCCTGCGGCTCCTGCCTTCCCGAGGTGAAGCGTATTATCAGCCAAACGCCGCGCACGGAACCTTCCGTCCCTCCGGGAGGACAAATCATGGAAGCGGCACGGGTTTTGCCAGAAGCAGCCTAGACCCGACTCACTGGAGACGGCAAGATGAAAACCAAAAACCAAGACCTCAAACCCAAAACAGTTTTTTCGCAGTACGCCGGTTCTCTCGCCGTCCTGCGACCGGGGAGCGCATGAGCTACGCGGCCTATATCAAAGAGATCGGAAGAGGCGAGCAGGCCTCCCGCGACCTCCCCTACGACGAAGCGAAAAAGCTGTTCGGCGCGATGCTCGACGGCGGCGTGCCCGACCTGGAACTGGGCGCGATCCTGTTGTCGCTGCGCTACAAGACCGAGTCGCTTTCCGAAGTGCTGGGGTTTTGCGCCGCGCTCGATGAGCGTATCGAGCAACTGCGCCCGCCGCGCGCGGGGCTCAAGCCGGTGATCATCCCCAGCTACAACGGCGCGCGGCGCCAGGCCAACCTGATGCCGCTGCTGGTGATGCTGCTCAAGCGCATCGGCATCCCGGTGCTGATCCACGGCGTGTTGGAGTCCGAGGGCCGTGTGGCTGCCGCGTACGTGTTCCGCGAACTCGGCATCCTGCCGCAAGCCAACAAGCGCGGCGCCCAGGAAGCGCTGGACAACGAGGGCGTGGCCTTCGTACCGATCGGCGCCCTCGCTCCGGGCCTGTCCAACCTGCTGGCGCTGAAAAGCCGCCTCGGCGTGCGCAACTCCGCGCACACGGTCGCCAAGCTGGCCGACCCGTTTTCCGCCGACGCCATGGGCGGCGGCCTGCGCATGGTCAGCGTCACCCACCCCGCCTATGCCACCAAGCTGCGCGAGTTCTTCGCCCAGGCGCCGGGCAGCGCGCTGCTGATGCGCGGCACCGAGGGCGAGGCCTTCGCCAACCCGAAGCGCCGCCCGCAGATCGAATATTTCCACGGCGGGCAAACGGAAATCCTGTTCGAAGCCGAGCACGGCGTGATCAAGAACCTGCCGCATATCCCCGAAGAAAGCGACGCCAAGACCACCGCCCAGTGGATCCGCGAAACCCTGGAAGGCGAGCACCCGGTGCCGCTGCCGCTGATCAACCAGTTCGCCTGCTGCATTTATGCCGCCGGATACACCCCGGACTTCACCCAGGCCAAGGCCATCGCCGCGGTGAAGGCGCGCCTGCCGCTGGCGGCCTGATCAGGATGCCGCACCGCCAAAGCGCCGCCGCAAAGTGGCGACAAACGCGGCGTCCGCCTTGCGGCTGAACAAGCCCAGCGGTGATTCGCCGCGACGCATCGCGATGAGGCACGCAGCCACCAGCAAGCCCACCGTGATGCCGGTGTTTTGCCAGCCGGTCAAGGGCCATTGACCGCCCCAGAAAAGCATCGGATGCTGCGACAGCGGCGCGAAATAGGGAATCGGCCAGATGTCCACCGCGCTCGATCCGCGCGAGCCCAGCAGGTCGCAGAGCAGATGCAGGTGGAATGAAACCAGTGCCAGCAATCCGGTGAGCGCCCGCTGCCTTGCCAGCGCCGCGGCAATTACGCCGGCCAGCAGCGCCGCCGGCAAGCCGTGGCCGAGGGCGTGGTGCCAGGTTTCGTAATAGGCGGTCTCGGAGAGGCCCAGCCCTTTGTGCGCCCAGTCGATCAGCAGGCCGGCACCGTCCAGGTCCGGCGCCACGCCGGCCCAGGCGACGATGGCGCGATCACGGCGCTCCAGGGGTGCCGCCTGCGCCAAGGTCCAGCTCGTCAGCAGATGCGTGACAACATGCACGAAAAAGCCCCTCGCGCCGCCTGGGCCGGCGGCGCAAAGGGCCTATTGTCGCCGCAGTCTGGAATTACTGTGGCGTGGTGGTTTCGACGATGGTGATTTCGCGGATCACGCCGCCGCCGGCCACGCTGCCTTCGGTCCTGCCCAGGCCTTCCATGCGGGCCTGGCAGGCCACCTGGTCTTCGCCTTGCAGCGCGTCGCAGCGCTGCTCGGAATTTTGCGCCAGGACTTCGCCGGGCGCGGTATGCAGGATGCTGCTCTGCTGCAGGGCGGCGCCGGCTTCGCGCATGCAGGTGGCGTAGTCCTGCTGCGACTGGCCGCTCTTGCAGAAGGCGACGTCCGAATTGTATTTCTGGCGCGCGGCCGGATCGGCGGCGAGGGCGGAAAAGCTGAGAAAGCCGCCGACGGCAACCATGGCGAGATAGCCCAGACGGCGCTTTTGGATACGGGAAACGGACATGGCAGACTCCTTTGGAAAAACGGCAGGGACACTGAATATTCAGTGACGCCAGTCTAGGAAGACCCGCTGTTTCCACCTGTCGGACGAATGCAAGTCCGGGTTGTCGGCGCTGTCTGATTCGGCTGTAGGACCGTTCGGATTTGCCGCCTTTGGGCGACGAAGGGCGAAATCCGGCGCCTGGTCTAGAATTACGCCCTAAGCAATCGCCCGGAATACCGCCTTGAACGCTCCCGCCGTCATTCATTTCGCACCCGCCGCCAAACCCATCCCCGTGCCCGAAGCACGCTGGCCGGTGGCCGCCGTCGAAGCCCTGCTCGACCTGCCCTTCGCCGACCTGATGGGCCAGGCGATGGCCGCGCATCGCGAACACCAGCCGGCCAACCAGGTGCAGCTCTCCACCCTGCTGTCGATCAAGACCGGCGGCTGCCCGGAAGACTGCGGCTATTGCGCGCAGGCGGCGCGCTACGACACCGGCGTCACCAGCCAGAAGCTGCTGCCTCTCGATGAGGTGCTGGCCGCGGCGCGCGCCGCCAAGCAAAGCGGCGCCACCCGCTTTTGCATGGGCGCCGCCTGGCGCGGCCCGAAGGAGCGCGACCTCGAGCCGGTGCTCGACATGGTGCGCGAGGTCAAGGCCCTGGGCCTGGAAACCTGCGCGACTCTCGGAATGTTAAAGAACGGCCAGGCCGAAAAATTGAAGGACGCCGGCCTGGACTACTACAACCACAATCTCGACACCGCGCCTGAGTTCTACGGCGAAGTCATCAGCACCCGCGACTACCAGGACCGCCTCGACACCCTGGGCCGGGTGCAGGGCGCGGGGCTGAACGTGTGCTGCGGCGGCATCATCGGCATGGGCGAATCGCGCAAGCAGCGCGCCGCCCTGATCGCGCAGATCGCCAGCCTCGACCCCTACCCCGAAAGCGTGCCGATCAACAACCTGGTGCAGATCGAAGGCACGCCCCTGCACGGCATCGACGCACTCGACCCGCTGGAATTCGTGCGCACCGTGGCCGCCGCCCGCATCACCATGCCCCGCGCGATGGTGCGCCTTTCCGCCGGGCGCCAGGAGATGGGAGAAGCGATCCAGGCCCTGTGCTTCCTTGCCGGCGCCAATTCGATTTTCTACGGCGACAAGCTGTTGACCACCGGCAACCCGGCGGCGCAGCGCGACCGCGCCCTGCTGGACAAGCTTGGGCTGAAGGTGGCGGGCTAGCTCGGACCGGCTTGTGTCAGGCCACCACACTTGTGTTGGCCTGACTGCACCAACCTGATAAAACCTGAGATTTTTCAGGAAATCGCGCAGGCACTCCTGCGAAACAACAGTAGATCACAGTGTTTTCGCGCGCCCCGAGGCCTGCGGTCTACAACGACCGTAGTACCTGCGGCCGATTTCCCCTGTTCACAATTCCGATATTTTGCGCGCGCGCCAGCGGCTTGATCGGCCCGCCCGCGCCGCGCGGCGGACGCCTGCGAGCATCCGCGTTTGGCGGTGAGTAACATTTGCGGCGATCCATGCGGCCAGCTCCAGCGTCGGGCTCAATCCGCGTATCCGGACTACTGGTAACCAAGATACACGAGTCGAACAACTAAGTGTGGTTGATTTGCGCTGCCCGCCAACACTGCGAAAACGATCTATTGCCCGCGCGCCGGCATGTGCCGCGCCAGCTCCGTCACCATCGCATACAGCAGGTCGATGCAGGGCGTCGGGATGCCCTTGGTGCGCGCCAGCTCGACCACGCTGCCGATGATCGGCTCGATTTCCATCGCCCGCCCGGCTTCCAGGTCCTGCAGCATGGAAGAGCGCACCGGGCCGACGCCGCGGGCGATTTCCAGGCGTTTGTCGATGCTCACCGTCTGCGGCACGCCGTAGGCGGCGGACACCGCATTGCCTTCTTCCATGCCGCGGCGGATCAGCCCGATCAGCGCGGGGTTGTCGCAGATTTCGGTGAGGTTGGCGCGCGTCAGGGCGGCCACCGGGTTGAAGGTGAGGTTGCCGACCAGCTTCATCCACACCTCGGCGCGGATGTTGTCGCTGACGTGCGCTTCCAGGCCGCCGCGCACCATGGCGTCGGTCAGCCCGTTCAGGCGCCGCGACAGCGAACCGTCGGGCTCGCCCAGGTAGAAGGTGCGGCGGCCGTTGCTGCGGATTTCGCCTGGCGCGCTCACCTCGGCGGCGGCATGCACCACACAGCCGATGATGTGGTGCGGGTCGAGCTGGCCGAACATGACGCCTTGCGGGTCCAGGCAGCGGATGGGCTGGCCATCCTGCGCGCCGCCTTCGCGGAAAAAATACCACCAGGGCAGGCCGTTGATCGCCGGTACCACCACAGTGTGCGAACCGATCAGCGGGCCGAGGCGCGGCAGCATCTCGGGAATCTGGTGCGCCTTCAGGCCGAGGAAGACGATTTCCTGCACGCCGAGGGCGGCCGGGTCTGCGGCGGCGTTGAGTTTTACGGTGAAGCGCTCGTCCGGCGCCACCAGGGTCAGGCCCTGCGCCTGGATCGCCCGCAGGTGGGCGCCGCGCGCCACCACGCTGGTGTCGAACCCCGAGCGTGCCAGGTAAGCGGCGATCAGCCCGCCGATGGAACCCGCGCCAACCACACAGATTTTCATGATGGCTTCCCTACCAACTCCGGATAGCAGATCAATGGCCTCCATGCTAGCGCAAAAATATGACGCTTACATGCGCCTTGCCGCTTACGGGCCGGATTACGCCGCAGTACCCGCGGCCAGCGCTGCGGTGGCGGAGGTGCGCCGGGCGGGTAAGATTCGCCCTGGCCCCAAGGCAATCCCCCAGCGCCCGCAACGCCGCGGCCGCGCCAACATGTCCACCAACAATCCGTCCGCACCCACGGCGCCCGCCGTTGCCGCACTGCCCAGCAGCCTGCTGGCCTGGTATTTCGTCATCGTCTGGGGTTCCGGCTATCTGGCCACCAAGGCCGGGCTGCAATATGCCGCGCCCTTCACCTTCCTCACCCTGCGCTTCGCCTTTGGCTTGGCCTGCGCCGCGCTCTGGGCCTTTATCGCCCGCCCGCCCCTGCCGCGCAGCTGGCGCGAGTTTGCCCATATCGCAGTGGCCGGCCTGCTGATGCATGCCTGCAACCTGGGCGGCAGCCACTATGCGCAGTACCTGCACATGTCGGCCGGGGTCACCGCGCTGGTGCTGGCGCTGCAGCCCTTGCTGACGGCCCTGGTGATGTGGCGCTTTTCGCACGAACGCCTGCGCCCGCGCCAGTGGCTCGGCGTGTTTTTCGGCCTGGTGGGGGTGGCGCTGGTGGTGTGGCACAAGATCGACGTGCATGCGATTTCCGCCGGCGCGCTGACGGCGGTGCTGATCTCGCTGGTGGCGATCACCACCGCCACGCTGTACCAGCGCAAGTTCTGCCCGCATGCGGACTTGCGCAGCGCGGCGCTGATCCAGTTCGCGGTGTGCATCGTCGCCACCGCGCCCCTGGCCTGGGTGGTCGAAGGCTTTGTCATCCACTGGGCCTGGCAGATGGTCGCCGCCATCATCTTCCTGGTGATCTGCGGCTCGATCCTCGCGGTCAATGCCCTGCACACCCTGATGCGCCGCGGCGCCGCCACCCGGGTCACCAGCCTGCTTTACCTCACGCCGATCATCGCGGTAGTGCTGGAGCTGCTGTTCTTCGGCGTGGTGCCGGACCCGCTGATGATCGTAGGGATGGTGATTGCGTGTTGCGGGGTGGCGCTGGTGAATCGCTAGGCGTCTGCAGCGCAGATTCCAGAATCAGCCCTGAGCGCTGACGTGATCGTAAATCGCGCCCGGCGTGGTCCACCAGGCGCGACCGTCGTCGCACATGTGTTTCAGTGCGCGGCGCAACTGCCGCAGGCGGTGCGGCTGGCCGACCAGGTAGGGATGCAGGGCGATGCCCATCACCAGCGGCTGCTTTTTGCTTTGCTCGATCATCTCGTCGTAGCAGTCGATGATCATGCCGGCGAATTCCTCGGCGCCGCACTGGCGGCCGATGATGGCGGGGATGTCGTTGATCTCCTGCGGGTAGGGAATGGTCCACAGGTCGCCCGCGCGCGTGGCCATCTTGCCCGGCATGTCGTCGTGGCACCAGTTGAGGTTGTAGGTGTAGCCCGCCTCTTTCAGTAGGTCCGGCGTCACCGCCGTCTCGGCGATCCAGGGTGAGAGCCAGCCGCGCGGCGCCACGCCCTCTTCGGCCTTGATGCGCTCGGTACAAGCGCGAATCAGCACGACCTCGTCCGCCTCTTTCATATCGCTCTGGCGCTCGGCATTGGTGTGGCCGTGGCCGATGATTTCCGCGCCCCAGGCGTATTGTCCCTTGCGAAAAGAGGCGACCACATCCGGGCAGTAGTCATAGAGCGCGGTGTTGATCAGCACGCCCATCGGCAGCTTGAGTTCATCGAACAAGTCACGGCAGCGCCAGACACCGACGCGGTTGCCGTAGTCGCGCCAGGAGTAATTGAGAATGTCCGGCTCGCCGGACGGCGCCAGCTTGGCGCCCAGCCCCTTGCCGAATTCAAAATGCTCGATGTTGAAGCCGAGATACACCGCAAGGCGTTTCCCATCAGGCCACGAGTAATCCTCCCGCCCATGGATCGGTGAATAGCTGTAGCGGTTATGGGTTACCAGTGATCGCTGCATAATGGTGTTAGCTTTGTCCTCGCTGTTTATCCGAAAAAATCGTCTGGCTCCGCCAGCGATTTCTTTCGCATATCAGGCCACTCAAAAGTAGGTGTGTACTTTTGAGTGTTCTATATCTCGTCGATGGGCGTAGTCCCATGCCCTTCCTTCTGGTCGTCGCTCAGGGCATAGCGGTCGCGCGTGTTGATGTAGAAACTGGCGCCGAAACGCGCCACCGGAAAATAATTTTGCAGGTGGACGCGGTGGCGCTCGATGTCGATCAAATCGTCGCGCGCGTGCAGCCAGAGGATCTGGCCGATGAAAATATGGCGGCTCTCGGTCTCGATCTTTTCCCACAGCTTGCACTCGAAGGCGACCGGCGCTTCGGTGATGCGCGGCGGAGCGATCGCCAGCGAGGGCGTGGTGGTGAAGCCGACCAGCTCGACCTCGCTCACCTCCGGCGGCACGCTTGCGCCGCAGCGATGCATCTGGCGCGCGATCGCCTCGTCGGCCAGGTGTACGCAGAATTCGCCGCTGGCGAGGATGTTGGTGGCGGTGTCCTTGAGCGCGCCTTCCTTATGCTTGTTGAGGCTGAT
>DATAZV010000227.1:0-8611 GCA_036271855.1 Burkholderiales bacterium | reverse complement strand
CATTCCGCTCGCGTTCTACAAGCTTGATGTGCCGACCATTGCGGCGGTGAATGGACCGGCGATCGGCGCCGGTTGCGACCTCGCCTGCATGTGCGACATCCGCATCGCTTCGGAGAAAGCGAAGTTCGCCGAGAGTTTTGTCAAACTCGGCATCATCCCCGGCGATGGCGGCGCCTGGCTGCTGCCGCGCGTAGTCGGCATGTCCAAAGCGGCGGAACTGACTTTCACCGGAGACACCATAGACGCGCAAGAGGCCCTGGCCTGCGGACTGGTATCGCGGGTGGTGACGTCCGAACAATTGCTGCCCGAGGCTACGGCGCTGGCGCAAAAAATTGCCGCCAACCCCGGGCCGGCATTGCGCATGGCCAAGCGGTTGCTGCGCGAAGGGCAGCATCTGGGGCTGGATTCGCTGCTCGAAATGTCCGCTGCCTTCCAGGCCCTGGCACACCACACGCCGGAGCACGACGCCGCGCTGGCGGTGTTCTTGCAGGCGAAGCGCTGAGCTAGATCTGCGCAGCCGAGACGGCAATCGGCCAGGGATAGTCCCCCGGCGTCATGTCGGCGGGAAGTTCGAAGCGATAAAGGAGGCGGTGGCTCGCCTGGTTGGTCGCGGGCGGGGTGGGGGGCTCGTGCAGGGTCAGGCCTTCGGTGCCGAAGCTGCGGCTGGCCGCCTGCTCGGATACCGTCACGCGCTTGAAACGCGGCGCCACCACGTCGATGCGTAGCGTATAGCTTTTCGGTACGTTGAAGGTGACCTGCACTTCCTGCGGCGTGCTGGTCTCGATGTAGCCGCGCGCGATGTCTTCGAGCGTTACGCGCAGCGGTGCTTGTGACTGTACCTTCATGCGGAACACCACCGGAATGCGGATGGTGAACATCACGCTGGCACTGGCGCTGCTGCCGCTAACGATCTGCGACTCGGCATGCGCGCCGGACCCGGCTGCCAGCAGGACGACCGCGATCAGGGAAGCGGCAAGTCCAGTGGGGTGCGGGAGTCGGGAGGGCATGGGCAGATGAATAGGCGGTCAGCTATGAGGTTGACGGCAAGCCTGTGCCAATCTTGAGCCGAATGCTGTCAGACAGGCCCCTATAGACGTGTAGTCCATGCTTCCGTTATCTCCGCTCTCCCAGAGGGGAATCGAACATTTTTCGCACGCTGGATGCTAAACCTTTTTTTAAATAAAAAGGTCATGATTTGTTTACATGAATACTTCCGCCGTCCAACGCGGTACGATGCCGGGATATTCAGGGGGAATAAACGAAGGCTTTGTCTTCGCAATCAATCGCTTGGGCACGCAAGCTAAAGTGGCGTCTTGCTTTGGCATTGGTCTTTTTCGCCCTGGCGGGCGCCTTGCTCTGGAAACTCAGCCGCACCTTTGCTCCAAGGCCTGCTTCCGCGACGAGGCCTGAGGGCGGGGCCGCGCCCAAGCTCGCTCTTGCACTGACGCTCCAGAGCCAAAGCGGCGCGGGTGGAACTGAGACCGCCGCTTCGGCGTCCGCCGCCGGGGCTACCACGTCCCTGGCTCTCGGGGCCTCTTCCTCGCTGAAGCTCGCACCCGCTACGGCGGCTGATCTGGCGCTTGAGTTGCCTGCACTGCCTGCCCTAAAAGGGGTCCCGGCGTCGCGGTATGCAGGGCTTGGTGCTGCCGCGAGAACCGCTCTTGCGCCCTCGTCCGTAGTGGCGGCCCCTGGTGCGCGACCGGACGCGCCATCCACGCTGGCCCAGTCGTCTGCGCTGGCGCCGCTTCCCGCGGCGCCAGCGCCTGCCGCACCGGCGCCGGGTTTGCCCCTGCCGCAGCCTACCAACGTGCCGGTGCAGCGGCCGCCCTATGTGGACCGGGTGATCAATGAAAAGGACGCCGACGACCCGCGCGGGGACGCGGCAGACCGTGAGGAAGAGAAGCCGGGCCGGCGCAGCTTTTCGGCGATCTACAGTCTGAGCGACTGGAAATATTCAAACGGCGGCGGCTTTCGCGAGCAAGGGGTGGAATTTCGTGGCCAGCGCGAGACCCGCGACTACGGTGTGTTCGACTACACCGTTGCCGGCTTTCTTTCAAAAAATCGGGACGCCTCGGACATGGGCTTCGGCACTACGCTGCCGCCGCGCGCCGACGGCAATCGCATCACCTTGAGCCAGAGCCGCTTTGCCCTGGACAGAACGCGGTCGATGGACAGCGCGCTTGGCGCGGTCTATACGCAAAGCAGCCCTCTGGTCAGCCGCTCATTTCGCAATTATCTGACCAGCAGCCCGGTGCTCGGCGTTTCGACTCGCATCTATGACAACGCCGGCACCGAGTTCAATTTTTCCAGCGGACGTATCGGCCAGTTCAGCGGCAGCACGGCCTCCGGCTTCAATACCGTGCAAGGGGAAATGACCGGGCTGGGCATGCAGGGCCACGTCGGCGAACGCTGGTTGCTTGGCGCGCAGACCTGGGTGGTCAAGGGAGCGTTGAACACACCCGACCACACCAGCGTCGGCCTGGCGGCGGAGTACGCAACGCCGGACGGCGGGCGGCGCCTGCAATTGCACGGCCTTGCAGATAGCGGCGGCCATGCCGCCCTGTGGTTCGATGGTGAAGAGCGTAGCCTCAGCCTGTATCACCACTACGGCCTGTATCGTTTCGATCAAAACGTCGCCTGGGCGGATTTTCCAGTCGCTTCCGGCCAGCAGGGGCTCTATTGGCGCGCCGATTCGCGCGGCGTCGGCCGCGGCTATTCAATGGGCGCCGAATACACCGAGACCAACTTCCAGCGCGACCCGGCGCAAGCGCTGGTGCGTACCGCCCAGGTGTTCGGCACGGTCAACCAGCGCGTCGACCGGCTCTCCACCGTCGGTGGCTCGCTCAACCTGCGTGCCAGCCGCACGCTGGAGCCGCCGGGCGGTGTCTCCACGGTGCCCGACAGCAATCGCATCGATGGTCAGGTGTTCGGCTCGCGCGAGACCCTGGTGGGTGTCACGCGCCTGCAAGTCACCTTCGGCGCCGACCTGCGCAACGGCGGGGACCGCACCCAGGGCGTGCAATGGGACCAGGAGATTGCCAGGCTGGGCCTGGGCACGACACTGGGCTATGCCGACGAATACACCGAAACGCTGGGCCGTACCCACCGCGTCAACGCGGCCCTGATATTTCGCGGCGTCTATGTGGGCGACGCCTATGCGAGCGCCAATGCCAACGTCTACCAGTTGCGCGCCGACAGCCGTGCTACCGAGGTCGGTACCCAGGTGGCCGGCAGCCTGCGCTGGCGCCTGGGACGCTACTGGACGTTGGACAACACTCTTTCCTGGCGGCGGACGCGCAATCCGGATTTGAACGTCTTGGGCAATCCGCCGGGGGACGAGAAGGTGGTGATGCTCACGCTGCGCTACGACAGTGTCTCCGGCACGCCTTACTACGCGGCCGGCAACCGCGGCCCGGCGGCCAGTTCACGCGTTTCGGGCACCGTGTTTTTCGATGAAAACCACGATGGCGTGCAGCAGGCAGGAGAGAAGGCCGGCGCCGGCATCACGGTGGTGCTCGACAACGTCTATCGCGCCATCACCGACGCCACCGGGCGCTTCGAGTTTGTGTCGATCGGGCCGGGTACCCATCGCGTGAGCCTGCAGGTGGACAAGGTGCCCTTGCCCTGGGGACTGCTCGACGAGGCGCCCCGCGCGGTGGACGCGCAGGTGCGTGGCAATGCGGAAGTGATATTTCCACTGGTGCGGCTGAATCAGTAGAACACGCCGATTTACTCGAATATTCGAACCGGCGGCAGGTCACCCGGCTGGCTTCGAAAAGGCATGGGTGAATTTCCGCATTTCGCCTCGCGCTCCCGGGTTTTAACGGCTTCTGGCCGGCTAAATTAAATCTTTAAATGTTAATAAATGTTAAATACAGGGCAGAATTTGAGTTTTCTCACATTAAACGTGGTTTTTTAACCTTTGTTTAAAAAGTCACTGGAGCGTTTTCATGCTATTCGGGTTAGGATTCCATCGGCGTTGAACCCGTTTATCCAATAAAAACAGAGATATCCGGGAATAACCTACTTTTGACTTTATCTCCACCAGAGATTGCTTTGTTCGGAGGGAAAAATGATGAAACTTAATAAACTGTCTTCGTTACTCGGGGCCTCGCTGGTCGCTTCGATGGCGGTCTTTTCGGCTCCGGTCTTCGCCGAGGCCACAACCGGTACCGCTGCGACTACCGCCCACCTGGATTTCACGATCGTCATTCCGGCGACGCTTTCATTCCGCGTTGGCGCCCTCGCGGCCGGCATTTCGGCCATCAGCTTCACCCCGACTGCCGCCCAGTTGGGCACCGGCGCGCTTGCCGCAACGGCAGCCAGCGGCGACTTGGGCAACGGCGTGGTCACCGCCAGCGTGAAGGGCAACAAAAGCCAGATCACCATCAACGCGGCCACTACCGGCGCGCTGACTGAAGCCGCTTCTACCAACACCATTCCCTGGACCCAGATCACCACCGTGGCGACGACGCTGACCTCGGCCGCGGCGATTCTGCCGGCGCCGGTGATTCCCGCCACCGGCACGGGTGCCAACGTGTCCGCTCCGGCGCCGGTAGCCGGTATCACTACGGCCGACGCGCGTTGGACCTATAGCTACGCCAACAGCACGTTACCCGCTGCCGGTACCTACGGTGCCACGGTTGCGAAAAACGGCCGCGTCACCTATACCGCGTCGATGCCCTGAACGGCGACGTGCCATAATTGGCTCCTATGGGAGTCGCAAGCAGCAAAGGGATCATCTCAAGGCCGCGTCTTCCGGGACGCGGCCTTTTGTTTGTCGGCGCCGCCGCCACGCTGGCCTGGGCCATGCCGGGGCCCGCGCATGCGCTGATTTTCGATCTCGGGCCTTCGCCGGCGCGCCAGTTGCACCTGCAGGTGGGCACCGGCGGCAGCGGCGGCCAGACGATGCCGGCCAACCCGACGGTCGACGTGGTGTCCGTAACCGTGCCTGCGGCGTCGCTGGGCAATTCATCGGCTCAGGTGATGAGTACCAGCAATCCGAACACCATCGATCCCTATCCGCCGGTGTCGCTCACATGCAGTGATGGCCGCAGGGTGCTGGTGTCGGCAATTGCACGGGTCCCGCGCGGTACCGCCAACGCTGTCCTGTCCCTGAACTCCGCAGTGCCGTTGTCGAATGCCACCGGCCAGATCCTGCCGTTTTCGCAGATCAGCTGGACTTCATCGGACAATTCCGTCCCGTCCGGCGTGTTCAATACCGGCGCCGCCCAGACCCTGCTCAACATGACCACTTCGCGCCAGTACGAGTCCTGCCACACTTTCAGTTATGCGAATACCGGCATTGTGGCAGCCGGCACGTATCGCGGGCGCGTCACTTATACCTTGTCGATGCCATGAACTTGCCCGCCTTTTGCGCCGGCATGCTCGCGGCCCTGTTGTGCGCCGCGCCGGCGCGGGCCGCGCCGGTGCGCCTGGACGACAGCCTGTCGTCGGCACCGCGTATCTACCTGCGCCAGGAGTGGCGCGACACCTTCCCGGTTCCCGGCCGCGGGCCGGACCTGCTATCGATCCTGGCGCGCGCCAGCGTCGAGGTGCGCCTGAAGACAGATAGCTACGTCGGCCGCCACGCGCGCATTTTCCTGGTGTTGCCGTCGATTGCCAATTCCGGCGCCTTGCCGCCCGACATGCGGATCGAGTGGCGTACACGCGGTGCAATGCACGCGGGGATCGCCTCGCCGGGCACGCGCACGCTGGTTTACGAGGGGCGCATCGGCGCCACCGTCACCGGCGACTGGTTCGATTTTTTCGTGACGGCCGATAGCCGTACCCTGGGGAGCAATGTTCAATTCCAGCCTTATTTCGAGCTTGAAACCGAGTAACCTGCGCGCGTTGCGGCAAGGGCTGCGCTTGCTGGCTTTCGCTGCCGCCCTGAGCGCGGGCGCAGCGCATGCCGCCATGTTCGCCGCGGTGGCTTCGCCGCCACGCTTCGAACTGGCGGGCAAGCCGGGCGAAACCGTGCGCGATTCGGTGGAGATCAGCAATGCTGATATAGAGCCCGGCAACTACCGCCTGTTCACCAACGACTGGGTGCTCGATTCCGGCGGCGGCCCGGCATTCGAGGACGCGCTGGCAGCCAATAGTTGCCGCCCCTGGGTGGCGCTGGAGCGGCGTTCAATCGTACTGAACCCGAACGCGGTGCGCAAGATCCGTTTCGAAGTGCAGATACCCGCCGACGCGCCGACGGGCGAATGCCGCTTTGCCATCATGATCGAGCAGGACGAAGGCACGCTTTCGAGGGCGATGGCCGGCAACCTGCCGGTGCCGGTACAGGGGCGCATCGCGGTCATTGTCTATGTGCGCATCGGCGACGCGGCGCCCAAGCTGCGACTGCTCGACGTTCATCTGGCCGAGGTCAACGGCCAGCAGGTGCCGGTGGCCAAGGTGATCAACGAAGGACTGTCGCACGACCGCCTGGACGGTGTGTTGGGCGCAACCGACGCCGATCGCCAGGCGATCAACTTTGCCGTCTCGCAACGGCCGATACTTGCCGGGGAGACGCGTGACCTGCCGTTTTCGGTATTCGTGGCTGACCCCGGTGAAAAGCCGCCCGCAAAATGGCGCATGCCTCTGCAACTCAAGGGCACGCTTGAGGCAGAAAGCGGCTTGCGACTGCCGATCGACCTGAAAATGCCATAAGCTAGCCGCCGACCCCGCCACGACATCGGCTAACCGCCGATGTAGGACATCTCGATCTTCTTCTCCCGCGCCGTGGCGGCGGTGCGGATTTCCGAATAGCGGTCGTCGCGGCGCTGCCAGATCAGGCCGACGGCGGCGGCGATTTCCTCATCCGTATGGCCCAGGTGCATCAGCGCGCGCAGGTCGTGGCCGGCATGGGCGAACAGGCAGGTGTAGAGCTTGCCTTCGACCGACAGGCGGGCACGGGTGCAGGTGGAGCAGAACGCCTGGGTGACGCTGGAGATGACGCCGATCTCGCCGCTGCCGTCGAGATAGCGCCAGCGCTCGGCGACTTCGCCGTTGTAGTTCGGGTCGATCGGCTCGAGCGGCATAACGCGGGAGATGCGCTCGATCACTTCCTCCGAGGGTACGACGTCGCGCATGCGCCAGCCGTTGGAAGAGCCGACGTCCATGAACTCGATGAAGCGCACGATGTGGCCGCTGCCCTTGAAGTGGCGCGCCATGTCGACGATGCCGTCGTCGTTGAGGCCGCGCTTGACCACCATGTTGACCTTGACCGGGCCGAAGCCGGCGTCCTCGGCGGCAGCAATGCCTTCGAGCACTCGCGCTACTGGGAAGTCGACGTCGTTCATCGCGCGGAACACGGCGTCGTCCAGCGAGTCGAGCGATACCGTCAGGCGCTTCAGGCCGGCCGCCCTGAGCGCGCGCGCCTTTTTCGGCAGCAGCGAGGCATTGGTGGTCAGCGTCAGGTCGACGGCGTTGCCGGCCGGGGTGCGCAGGGCCGAGAGCATTTCGATCAGCGCCTCGATGTTTTTGCGCAGCAAGGGCTCGCCGCCGGTCAGGCGGATTTTTTCGGTGCCGTGGGCGACGAACAGGTGCGCCAGGCGGGTAATTTCCTCGAACGACAGCACCTCTGCATGCGGCAGGAACTGGTAGCTCTTGTCGAATACCGTTTTCGGCATGCAGTAGGTGCAGCGGAAGTTGCAGCGGTCGGTCACCGAGATGCGCAGGTCGTGCAGGTGGCGGCCGCGCGTATCCACCAGCACGCCGCCGGGCAGCGTCGCGTCGGCGGGGATGGCCGGCAGGTTTTCAATCTGCCGGTAGTCTGCGATGGGAATAACCTTGCTGCTCACGGGGGATAAGTTGCGCCTGATATGAAGTGAGATGATAGCAAAGAGAGCTTTTGCAACTCCTTGATGTATCTGAATTTAGGCGCAAACAGTCGTTTTATCCTGAACTCCGCCTGTGGGATGAAGTCAGAGGGCCGAGCCGGGCGCGCGGGAATACACTGCGGGCGCGTCGCTAAAATGGAACAAGGTAGAGGAATATCGAATGAAATCATCTCTCGCGGTATTGGCCCTGGCGACGCTGCTGGCTGCCGGTTGTGCCTCGCATGGGAGCAGTGGCGGCATTGCCCGCAACGCCGTGGCAGCCGCCAAACTGGCGCCCAAGAACGGTAGCGCGACCACGGGTACGGTGAGCTTCAGCCCACACGGGGCCGACGCGGTGATGGTGACAGTCGACATTTCCGGTCTGAAGCCGAATGCGGAACATGGTTTTCATGTGCATGAGCGCGGCGATTGCAGCGCGCCTGACGCGATGAGCGCGGGCGGCCATTTCAACCCGCTGGGCAAGAAGCACGGCGGGGCGATGGGTGAGCACCACGCCGGCGACATTCCCAACCTGAAGACCGATGCCCAGGGGCGGGTGCGCGGCAGTTTCGAAGTCAGCGGCATGAGCGTCGAGGGTGGGCCGCTGAGCATCATCGGCAAAAGCGTGGTGGTGCACCGCGACCGGGACGATTACCACAGCCAGCCGGCGGGCGATTCCGGGCCGCGCATCGCCTGCGGCGTGATCAACCGCTTGTGACCATCCGCGCCCTACACCAAAAAAGCTGCCCGCGGGCAGCTTTTTTTGCATCCTGGCGGCTTGCAGATGCCCCTGGAATCCG
>DATAZV010000226.1:0-4734 GCA_036271855.1 Burkholderiales bacterium | reverse complement strand
ATCAGCAGGGCTTCGAGCTCGTCGGCATTGCGCTGTTGCACGGCCGGCGTCACCACTTCGAGCAGCGCGGCTTCGTTCTGCTTGCGCAGCACGTAGCTGGCGAAGCGGGGGTCGGCAATCGAGGCTTCAAGATCCAGGGTGGTCATGAAGCGGCGGAACAGCTCGTCGTTCGGCGTGCCGATGGCGATGTAGTGTTTATCGGCAGTTTCGAATAGCTGATACGGGGTGTTGAGGCGGTGCTGGTGGCCGACGCGGTCAGGCACCGTGCCATCGGCCAGGAAGCCGGCGGTTTCCCAGGCGGCGGCGGCGATCGAGGCTTCCACCAACGAGACGTCGGCGACTTTGCCGCCGCGATCGCGCAGCACGCTGATCAGGCCCGAGAGGATGGCATAGGTGGTGAACAGGGCGCCGAAAATGTCGGCGGTCTGCACGCCGGGGCGCATCGGCATTTCGCCCGGCATGCCGGTGACCGAGAGCGCGCCCGAGAATGCTTCGACGATCAGGTTCACCCCCGCGCGCCGGCGGTCCGGCCCGGTCTGGCCGAAGCCGGAAGCGGAGGCGTAGACGATTTTCGGGTTCACCGCGCGCAATTGTTCCGCGCCCAGGCCCAGCGACTCCAGCACCCCGGGACGATTGTTTTCCAGGAACACGTCGCTGGTCTTGGCCAGTTCGAGGATGATCTCCTGCGCTTCCTTTTGCTTTAAGTCCAGCACCAGGCTGCGCTTGTTGCGGTTGAGCGCGGCGAAGCTGGCGGACTCGCCGTTGATCATCGGCGGCATCGCGCGGGTCTGGTCGCCCCGTGCCGGTCTTTCTATTTTTATGACTTCGGCGCCCATGTCGCCCAGCAACATGCCGCAAAACGGCCCGGCGATGAAGTTGCCGAGTTCGAGGACCTTGATGCCTTCCAGGGGTTGGGACATGCAGCGTTTTCCGATGTGGCGTTGAAACTTACTCGGGTTGCAGGCCGATTTGCGCGGCGAGCTTGCGGTTGTTGGCGATTTCGTCGTTGATGATTTTCGCGAACTCCGCCGTGGTGGTGGTCAGCGGCGCGAAGCCCTGGTCTTCAAACTGCTTTTTCACCTGGGGGTCGGCAAAGGCCTTGGCGATTTCGGCGCGCATGCGGTTCACGTAAGGCTCGGGCGTACCGGCGGGAAACCAGAAGCCGTACCAGGGCACGTAGGCGAAGCCCTTGACGCCGGCTTCGTCCACCGTCGGCACGTCGGGCAGTTCGCTCCAGCGCTGCTTGGCAGTGATGGCGAAGGGCTTGAGCTTGCCGGCCTTGACGAAGGCCTTGAGCTGGGTGGCGGGGCCGAAGCAGACGTCGATCCGGCCTCCAACCAAATCGGTGATCGCCTGGCCCACGCCCTTGTAGGGCACGTGGGTCAGCTTGGTGCCGGCGCTGCCGTTGAAGAATTCGGCGGCGAACTGCATCACGTTGCCCACGCCGCCCGAACCGAATGTGTACTTGCCGGGGTTGGCCTTGGCGAGCTTGATGAACTCGGAAAGATTGTTCGCCGGCACCTGCGGGTTGGCCGCGAGAATGAAGCCGACGCTGTTGGCCACCAGCGTGATGGGCACGAAGTCCTTGATCGGGTCATACGGCAGGCTCTTCATCACCACCGGCAGGCTGGCGTGCGAGGAGGAAGTGTCGAGCATGGTGTAGCCGTCTGGCGGCGATTTGGCGACGTTGTCGGTGCCAATCGCCCCGCCGGCGCCGGCGCGGTTGTCGATGATGAAATTCTGCCCCAGGCTGGCGGAGATTTTTTGCGACAGCGTGTGGCCGATGAAGTCCATCGGCCCGCCGGCGACATAGGGCACCACCACGCGGATCGGCTTGCTCGGCCAGTCGGGGTCGGCCTTTTGCTGCGCGCCGGCGCACAGCGGCAGCACGGCGGCGGCGGCGAGCGCCAGGCGCAGGGCCAGTCGGGTGCCGCGCGTGATTCGGGTGAAAAACATGGCTTGTCTCCGGTTGTGGGTGCTGTCTGTGCTTCTCAAGCGCGATAGCGGCAAAGGCTATGCGCATCCGGCGTGTTCCCGCCGGTTGCTGGTACTGCCTATTTGTCGGGAGCCGGTGGCGGCTGGCGCCCGGCTGCAAGGGGTGTTGGCGCTGGCGGCCCCTGCTTCAAGCCACCGCGCTATCGCTCGCGAATGCTACGCCGCGCCGGGGCAAAACACCAAGCCCAAAGCTTGATGCAATCCATAAGCCCCACCCCGGCACGAGGGAGACTGCCAGGGCCGGCGTCTAGAGGAGTGGCCGGTTGGCTTCTAGTACTTGATCGAGCAGCCGTAGGGCGTGGAAACGGCCACCGTCACCGGCTTGCCCGCCATGCCCTCGCTGAGGGCGGCGCGCACGTAGTTGTGCGCGGCTTTGGTTTCGTCCTGGCTGGCGGCGCGCTTGTCGTCGATGGCACCGTTGTACGACAGCTTGCCCTCGGGGGTGATCACCACCATTTGCGGCGTGGTGCGGGCGCCGTAGGCGCGGCCGACCTCGCCCTTTTCATCCATCAGCACGGCGCGCGGGCTGCCGCCTTGCTGGTGCATCCAGTCGCCCAGGGCGGCCGGCTTGAGGTAGTCGGGGTTGTCCGGGTTGGTGGAGTTCACCGACAGCCACACCACCTGCTTGCCGCCGAATTCGCGCTGCAGGCCCTGCATGTTTTTGCTGCCGTAGTGGCGCTGCACGAAGGGGCAGCCGGGGTTGGTCCATTCCAGCACCACCCACTTGCCCTTGTAGTCCGAGAGTCTGGCCGGTTTGCCTTCGGTGGTGGTGAGGGTGAAGCCGGGCGCGCTCTGGCCGGGGGCGGCGGCGGCGAAGGCGCTGGAGCAGAGCAGCGCGGCCAATCCGCTGGCGAGAGCGGCGATGAAAGTGCGGTGCATGGCGACCTCCGGCAAAGAGGATGGCGGGGCGATCAATATACGCCTGTTCCCAGGCGGCGGTTAAAGCGTGCCCAGGGCGTCCAGCACAATCTGCGTGCGCAAGATTTCCGGCAGCAGCACCGGCGGCTTGCCGGGTGCGTAGAGCGCATACACCGGCACGCCGTTGCGGCCGAACTCGGCCAGCGCGGCAGTGATCTCGGGGTCGCGGCGGGTCCAGTCGGCGCGCATCAGCACGACTTTCTTGGCGGCGAAGGCTTCGTGCACGGCAGCGGTTTCCAGCACCACTTTCTTGTTCACCTGGCAGGTGACGCACCAGGCGGCGGTGAAGTCGATGAACACCGGTTTGCCGGCAGCAGTGGCTTGCGCCAGGGCGGCCTTCGAATAGGTGCTCCAGGGGCCGGCTTGCGCGGCGGCGGGCGTCGGTGTGTTCATCGCATCGTCGTGCGGCCAGGCCAGCGCGATGCCGCCCAGCAGCACGACAACTGCAAGCACGCGGCCCGCAGCACTGCGCCACTGGCCGAGAATCCACGCTCCCAGGCCCACCAGCACCAGCCCGCCGCCGAACCAGGGGATCACACTTTCACCCACCTGCAGCACCAGCACCCAGGTGAGCCACACCACGGTGGCGTACATTGGGAAGGCCAGCACCTGCTTGAAGCGCAGCAGCCACGGCCCCGGGCGCGGCAGGCGCTTGAGCCAGGCGGGGAACCAGGCGAGCAGCAAGTAAGGCAAGGCCATGCCCAGGCCCAGCGCGGCGAAAATGGCGAGCGCCATTGCTGCGCTTTGGGTGACGGCGAAGCCGAGTGCCGCGCCCATGAAAGGCGCGGTGCAGGGCGAGGCCACCACCGCCGCCAGTACGCCGGAGAGCGCGGAGTCGATAATCGGGTTTTTCGCTTGCGCGCCGGCCAGGCCGGCGGGCAGGAAAGTGCCGAATTCGAACACGCCCGAGAGGTTCAGGCCGAGCGCGAAAAACAGCAGCGCCAGCAGGCTCACCACCACCGGCGACTGTAACTGGAAGCCCCAGCCGACGGCGTCCCCTGCGGCACGCAAGCCCAGCAGGGCGGCGGCGAGCGCGACAAAACTCAGCACCACGCCGGCGGCGAAGGCGATGCCGCCGATGCGCATGGCGCGCTGGTTGTTGCGGTCGCCCTGCGCGAAGCCCAGCACCTTGAGCGAGAGGATGGGAAAGACGCAGGGCATCAGGTTGAGGATGGCGCCGCCGAGCAGCGCCAGCAACAGCGCGAGGCCGAAGGAAAGCTGGTCGGCTTTGTTGGGCGCGCTGCCGGCGCTGGGGGCGACAGTGCCGGCAGCCGTCCCTGCAGTCATTGGCAGGCCGGGGCCGGCGACCAGTTTGCCGGGCATCGCGGCGGTGAAGGAAAGCGCCTGCGCGTCCAGCCCTGTCACCACGCCGGCGATGCGCGGCTCGGCAGCCGAGAGTTGCTGGGTGACCGGAAAAGTCACAATGACATCGGCGCCCTCCTGGCGCACCGTCTGCGGCGCGGCGTGTTCCACCAGGCCTTCGATGCTGGAGTAGACATACACCTTACCCGCGGGCTTGCGGCCGGGGAAGCGCAGTTCGATCACGCCATCGTGCGTCTTCGCGCTGGCATTGGTGACGGGTCCGCCGGGCAGCGCAGCCAGTGCGCGGTCGAACAGCGCGGCGTTTTTCGCATCCGGCGTGGTGGGCGTGCTCACCACCGGCAGGGTCAGTTCGAGGTCGGCGCCGCCGGGAATGCAGACGTCCTTGCACACCAGCCAGTCGACGCGCGCGGCGAGCTTGGCGGGCTGGCCCGCCGGCCACTCCTTCGGAATGGCGACGAGCTCCATCGGCAGCAGCACTTCGCCTTCGTAGCCGTAGTT
>DATAZV010000225.1:0-3574 GCA_036271855.1 Burkholderiales bacterium | reverse complement strand
CCGGATTGACTAGGAGGCGGGCCGGCTGCCGGCAGTCCATCGCCCTGCGATGGTGCGAAAATCTTGAAAATATGATCAAGCAGCCTTACTTATGTGCAAGGGCACAGGAATCTCACGATTAGACCCAACAATGGGGCATTGATAGTCGGTTAGCTGCATGTATTTATTGAGATAATGTGACAAACATCACTTAAATACTTACTTAAAAGTGGTTGTGTGCGCCGCAACATTTCAGTATAATTTATGCCATGTGAGTGCCTGATCCCGCGTTTTGCAAAGAACAAGAGCGCAGGCCAAATCGATTTATCTATCCCAGCAGGAGCTTTTTATGAACTTCTCGTGCAATTCTTTGACCACCACCCTGGCGCGGGACGAACTCCTGTCGCTTACCGATACCAACGCTTTCGAGATCGTCGCGCAGACCGGCTGCCTGTGGATCACGCTGGACCACGACACCCGTGACATCATTCTCGAGCCGGGCCAGCGCCAGACCTTCGAGGCCGACCAGCGCGCCCTGGTTGTCGCTTTGAAGAATTCGCAGTTCCTGGTGAACCGCACCGCGGTTGCGCCGGTCGCGCAAGCCAAATCGCGCGGCGGGTTTGACTGGTTTGGCGCCGTGGTTCGCGGCATCAGGCCGGCGGGCGCTCCTTTCGCTGCCTGATTCACCGGCGGCGCGCGCCGCGCAGTTCCCAGTACAGCCTCGCCATGCCGGCATCGCCGGTGTGGCGGGGTTTGTCTTTTCAGGAAGCGCGGGATTTGCTTTCACCCGCGTGTCGGCGTGGAGAACGGGCAAGGATGAAGCGATTCGCTGCGTGCAGTTGAGGCGGGCAATTGTTCACGCTATAATGCAGGGCTTCTGGCGCGTAGCTCAGTTGGTTAGAGCACTACCTTGACATGGTAGGGGTCGTTGGTTCGAATCCAATCGCGCCAACCAGAATCTTCAAAAGCCCCAGGTGTTGCCCACCTGGGGCTTTTGCATTTGGCCCTGGGCCCGGCAATCGCCTGCTAAACGCGCCGCGCGACCGTCACGCCCGGCACTTCGCGCAACGCGTCCAGCGCCTTGTTGAGCTTGGCCAGGCCGGCGACTTCGACAGTGAGCGCCATGCGCGCCACCTGCTGGCGCGATGCGCTGCGGGTGGCGGTGACGTTGACGCTTTCGCGCGAGAACACTTCGCCGATGTCGCGCAACAGGCCGGGGCGGTCGTGGGCCTCGATCTCCACGTCGATGGCGAATAGGCCGTCCTGCTGCGCGCCCCATTGGGTTTCGATCACCCGCTCGGGATTCTTGCCGCGCAGGTTGGCGAAGTTGCTGCAGTCGGCGCGGTGGATCGACACGCCCTTGCCGCGGGTGACAAAGCCGATGATCGGGTCGGGTGGTGCCGGCTTGCAGCACTTTGCCAGTTGTGTCATCAGGCGGTCGACGCCGACGATCAGGATGCCCTTGCCGCCGGCAGCGTCGATGCGGCTTTTGCGCGTTGCCAGGGAGGCGTCCTCGGCTTCGGCCGGCGCGGCCGGTGCTTCGAAGGCGGCGCCGATCTGGCGCAGGCTCCATTCACCGCGGGCGGCGGCGACGAACAGTTCCTCGGTGGTCTTGAAACCCAGGCCCTGGGCCAGTTGCTCGAGGTTGGCGCCGGTGCGGCCGATGCGCTGCAATTCCTTTTCCACCAGCACGCGGCCTTGCGCGCTGGTTTCTTCCAGTTCCTGCAGGTTGAACCACTGGCGCACCTTGGTGCGGGCGCGGTGGCTGGCCAGGTAGCCGAGGTTGGGGTTGAGCCAGTCGCGCGAGGGGCCGCCGGTCTTGGCGGTGATGATCTCGACGCGCTGCCCGGTGGCCAGCGCCGTGTTCAGCGGCACCATGGCGCCATCCACCCGGGCGCCGCGGCAGCGGTGGCCAAGGTCGGTATGCAGGGCGTAGGCGAAGTCGATCGGGGTGGCGCCCTGCGGCAGGTCGATCACCCGGCCCTGCGGGGTCAGCACGTAGATGGTGTCGTCCAGGCGCGCCTTCATGGTGGCGGCGCGCCAGCCTTCGGCCAGGGCCACTTCGTCGCGCCAGGCCAGCAGCTGGCGCAGCAGCGCGACTTTTTCGTCGAAGGCGCCGCTGCTTTTCACCGATTGCGACGAACTCTTGACGCCGGCCTCCTTGTAGCGCCAGTGCGCGGCCACGCCGAGTTCGGCCTGGCGGTGCATTTCATGGGTGCGGATCTGCACTTCCAGCGCTAGGTCGTCGGGGCCGATCACCGCCGTATGCAGGGAGCGGTAGTTGTTGCCCTTGGGGCGCGAGATATAGTCGTCGAACTCCTTGGGGATCGGCTGCCAGAGGTTGTGGACCACGCCCAGGGCGGCATAGCAGTCCTTGACGTCGTCGACCAGTACGCGCAAGGCACGGACATCATAGAGGTCGTCGAAGGAAAGCGACTTCTGGCGCATCTTGTTGTAGATGCTGTAGATGTGCTTGGGCCGGCCGGCGACGTCGGCCTGGATGCCGGCGGCGGCCAGCTCCTCGCGCAGGGTCTCGACCACCTGGGCGATATAGCCTTCGCGCTCGGTGCGACGCACGGCCAGCATGCCGGCGATCTGCCGGTAGGCCTCCGGGTTCATCAGCCGGAACGACAGGTCTTCCAGTTCCCACTTCAGTTGCCAGACGCCAAGGCGATTGGCCAGCGGGGCGTAGAAATCCAGCGCTTCGCGGGCCGAAGCCACGCCCTGCGGCTGGTCCGGCTGGCGCGAAAAATAGCGCAGGGTCTGGGTGCGCGAAGCCAGGCGGATCAGCACCACGCGCACGTCGGCCACCATTGCCAGCAGCATCTTGCGCAGGATTTCGATCTGGCCATCGTCGCCTTGCCCGCGCTCTTCCACCGCGGCGCGGGTGACGTCGCGCAGGCGGTGCAGGCGGGTCAGGCCGTCGACCAGGTGGGCGACTTCGGCGCCGAAGGCGGGTTCGATCTTGTCGCGCCAATGCTCGTCGACCTGCGGCACGGCGAACAGCCAGCCGGCCACCAGGGCAGCGTCGTCCAGGCGCATTTGCGCCAGCTCGCGCACGATCGCTTCGGCATGGGTGGCGATGTTCTCGCCGGTGCCAAGCAGCGCGTCGCCGTAGACGGCCAGCGCATGGCGCTGGGCTGCCGCGATGCGCTCGGTTGCGTCGGCGGTGGCTGCCGGGGCGATGCCGGGCAGCGGAATGACTTGCGCGGTGGGTCTGCTCACGGTGCTTATTTTACGGCGATCGCGCGCGCTTCAAGTCTCTATAATGCGATCTTTAGTGCATATATAAATACATTTCCCTTGTCCTCGATCCCATCCCGCAACGGCGCGGGGCTGGTGCGCTTTTTTACTTCGCCATACACGCTGCTGACCCTGACGGCCCTGTTCTGGTCGATCAACTGGGTGATGGCGCGCGGCCTGCGCATGCAAAGCGGCCCGATGATGATTGCGTTTGGCCGCTGGGCCCTGGCCGCGGCAATGATCCTGCCTTTCGCCTGGCCGCATGTGCGCCGCGAACATGCCGAGATGCGCCGGCACTGGGCTCTGCTGGCCTTCCTCGCCGTCACCGGGGCAGGGGCCTACAACGCTCTCA
>DATAZV010000224.1:0-1772 GCA_036271855.1 Burkholderiales bacterium | reverse complement strand
GGTCAGCGACAGGCCATAGCCCTTGTGGCCGCCGAAGGGCAGGATGGCGCCGCCCAGGGCGGCCAGCGGGTCGCGCGTGGGCAGGCCGGCGCTGTCGATCGCCGTACCTTCGGGAAGTTGTTGCTTCAGGCGGCCGGCGAGTATCACGTCGCCATGATTCAGGGCCGAGGTCGCCATATCGAACACAAAGGGATGCGGCTCGGCCGGCAGGCCGAAGGCGATCGGGTTGGTGCCAAAGGCGGGCGCGCGGCCGCCCGGCGGCGCCACCACCGGCCGCCCGCAGGCGAGGTGGATGCCGGCGAAACCCGCGCGCGTCACCATCTCCAGGTAGTAGGCGTTGCGTCCGGAGAGCCAGCTGTTGTGCACGCCCACCAGGGCGAAGTGCCCGCTCTTCGCTTTTTCGATGGCGATCTCGGTGGCGCGGTGCACGGCGTAAAGGCCGACGTTGTTGCCGCCATCGATCATCGCCGACACCGGCGTCTCGTGCACCACCTTGAGCGGCGTGCGCGGGTTGCGGTTGCGCGGATGCTCGTCGATGGTGAGGATGCGCGCCAGGCCCAACGCCGGGTAGCCGCACAATTCCGCATCGACCAGCACGGCGGCGATGGTGCGCGCCTCTTCGGCGTCGTAGCCGATGCGCTGCATTGCCGCGGCGCCCAGTTGCAGCGCTTGCGCTTCGGTCAAATGCTGGTACTGCCCGGCGTCGGCCGGCGCGGTTGGCTCGGTTTCGCTCATTCGAATTTGATGTTCGATTCCTTCACCACCTTGGTATAGCGCGCGATGTCGCGCTTGACGAAGGCGTCGAACTCTTCCACGCTGGTGTCGGCTGGTTCCAGGCCGGCCTTGAGCATGCTGGCGCGCAACTCCGGGTCCTTCAGCGCCTGATTCACTACGGTGTTGATTTTATCGATCACCGCACGCGGCGTTTTCGCCGGCACGTGAATGCCGTTCCAGCCGATCATCTCGAAGCCGGGGTAGCCCAGCTCGGCGATGGTCGGGATCTCGGGCGCGGAAAGCGAGCGCTTCAGGCTGGTCACCGCAAGCGCGCGCAGACGGCCATCCTTCACATAGGGCAGCGCCGCTTGCGCGACGATGAAGCTGGCCTGAATCTGCCCGCCGATCAGGTCGGTGACCGCCGGCGCCACGCCCTTGTAGGGCACGTGCACCATGTCGACGTGGGCGGCGTTCTTGAACATCTCGCCCACCAGATGCGCCGAGCCGCCGGTGCCCGACGATGCGTAGTTGAGCTTGCCCGGCTGCGCCCGCGCCAGTGTCACCAGTTCGCCGAGCGACTTGGCCGGCACCGACGGGTTGATCACCAGCACGAAGGGAATGGTGGCCATCAAGGTCACCGGCACGAAGTCCTTCGCCAGGTTGAACGGCGTATTCGGCGTGAAGGTGGCGCTGATCAGGAAGGAGGCCGAAGACTGCATCCAGGTATAGCCGTCGGCGGCGGATTTCGCCACCACGTCGCCGGCGATGATGCCGCCCGCGCCGGGACGCTGGTCGACGATCACCGGCTGCCCGGTGGCCTTGCTGAAACGGTCGGCGATCAGGCGCGGCAGCAGATCGGGCGAAGGCCCGAGGATGAAATGGATCGGCTTGTTCGGGTAGGCCTGTGCATGCGCACCGAAGGTCGCCGCCGAGGCGGCAATAGCCAGCAAGAGCTTGAGGAGTTTCATGTAACTGACAAAGAAAGACGGTGACTAGCGAAAGCCGTAAATCCGGCACGGGTTTTCCCACAATACCTGGTGCCGGTCGCGCTCCTGCGG
>DATAZV010000223.1:0-15189 GCA_036271855.1 Burkholderiales bacterium | reverse complement strand
CGGCGAAGGCGGCCTCCAGGGCCTTTTCGCCGCTGCCCAGCATGGCCAGTTGCACGGGCATGTCGAGAAGTTCGGCCTCCGACTGCATCAGCAGGTCCAGGCCCTTCTGGTAAGTGAGGCGGCTGACCACGCCGAACAGCAATACGTCGTCGCGCACTTCCAGGCTCAGCCTTTTTTGCAGCGCGCGCTTGCTGGCGGCCTTGCCTTCCGGCCGGTCGGCGCTGTAGGCAGCGGGCAGCAGGGGATCGGAGGCCGGGTTCCACATGGTGTCGTCGATGCCGTTGAGGATGCCCGAGAGCCGCGCGCTCTTGCCGCGCAACAGGCCGGCCATGCCCATGCCTTCGGCGTCGGTCTGGATTTCGTGCGCGTAGGTCGGGCTGACGGTGGCGATCCAGTCGGCGAACTGGATCCCGGCCTTGAGGAAGGAGAGCTCGTTGTAGAACTCGACGCCATCCATGCCCCAGGCCGCATCCGGCAGGCCCAGGCCGGCGAGCGTGTCGCGGTCGAACTTACCCTGGAAGGCGAGGTTGTGCACCGTCAGCAGCACGCCGGCGCGCTGATTGTGCAGATAGTGCAGATAGCCGGCGGCCAGCGCGCTTTGCCAGTCGTGGCAATGCAGCACATCGGGCTTCCAGGCGAGCGGCGAGGCATCGCTGGCCAGCAGGGCGGCGACGCGCGACAGCAGGCCGAAGCGGGTGACGTTGTCGGGCCAGTCGCGGTTGTCGGCGCCGAGATAGGGGTTGCCGGCGCGCGCATAGCAGGCCGGGCAGTCGAGCAGCAACAGGCCGACGCCCTCGGGCGTGCGTGCTTCGCGCAAGACGGCGTCGGGCAGGGTGCCGCCGAGCCCGGTCAGTCGTGCGACGACCAAGGCATCGGGGAAATTCCTGAGCAGGGCGGGATAGGCGGGCAGCAGTACCCGCACGTCGTGGTCCAGCCGGGTCAGGGCCACCGGCAGCGCGGCGACGACGTCGCCCAGGCCGCCGGTCTTCACCCACGGCGCCATTTCGGAAGCAGCAAACAGGAGTCGCATGAAAACTTTGTCTTCGTTATTGTTGAGCCCCCGCGGGGGGCTACTCGCGCAATGCGGCGATCAGCCCTGCGGTGGAGGCGTCGAGCGCGGCGGTGGAGTCCGTGCTGCCGGGTTCCAGCAGCGGGATCAGGCGTACCGCCAGGGCCTTGCCCAGTTCCACGCCCCACTGGTCGAAGGAATTGATGTTCCAGACGATGCCCTGCACGAATACCTTGTGCTCGTACAGCGCGATCAATTGCCCGAGCGTATGCGGATCGAGGCGCTGCATCAGCAACGTAGTCGATGGCTGGTTGCCGGGAAACACCTTGAGCGGCGCCAGGCGCTCCACCGTTGCTGCATCGGCGCCGGAAGCGGCCAGTTCATCGCGCGCCTCGTGCAAGGTCTTGCCGAGCATCAGCGCCTGGCTTTGCGCCAGGCAGTTGGCCAGCAGCGGCACCTGGTGGCCGGGCAGGTCGAAATCGGCCTGCTTGAAAGCGATGAAGTCGCAGGGGATCAGGCGCCCGCCCTGGTGGATCAGCTGGTAAAACGCGTGCTGCCCGTTGGTGCCGGGCTCGCCCCAGACGATCGGGCAGGTTTCGGTGCCGACGACTCTGCCGTCGCGCCCGGCCTGCTTGCCGTTGCTTTCCATTTCGAGTTGCTGCAAGTAGCGCGACAGATGCTCGAGCGATTGGCTATAGGGCAGAATAGCCAGCGTGGGCGCGCCGAGAAAGTTGACGTTCCAGATGCCCAGCAGCGCCATGGTGGCCGGCAAATTCCTTTCCACCGGCGCGCTGAAAAAGTGCTGGTCCATCGCGTGCGCACCCTGCAGCATGCGCTCGAAATTGGCGTAGCCGACGGCCAGCGCAATTGGCAAGCCGATCGCCGACCACAGCGAATAGCGCCCGCCGACCCAGTCCCAGAAGGCGAAGGTGTTTTCGGCGGCAATGCCGAACTTGGCCACTTCCTTCAGGTTGGTCGAGAGGGCGACAAAGTGCTTGGGCACCGCCGCTTCGCCGAGTCCCTTGGCGCCGACAATCCAGGCGCGCGCCGACTGCGCGTTGCGCATGGTCTCCAGCGTGGTGAAGGTCTTGCTGGCGATGACAAAGAGGGTGCGCGCCGGGTCCAGGATATTGAACATGCCCGCCAGGTGCGCTGCATCGAGGTTGGATACAAAATGCACGCGAATGCCCGGATGCGCATACGCCGCCAGCGCCTGGGTCGCCATTTTCGGCCCGAGGTCGGAGCCGCCGATGCCGATGTTGACCACGTCGGTGATCGTCTCTCCCGTGCCGCCGCGCCACTTGCCGCTGTGTACGGCGCCGCAAAAGTCGCGCATCTGTGCCAGCACGCGGCGCACCTCCGGCATGACATCGCGGCCATCGACGGTGACCGGCGTATTGCCCTGCTGGCGCAGCGCGATATGCAGCACCGCGCGCTGCTCGCTGTTGTTGATCGCCTCGCCGGCGCGCATGCGGTCGATCCAGCCCGGCATGTCAGCGGCGGCATACAGCTCGCGCAGCGCACCCATCACGGCAGCGTCGACGCGCTGCTTGGAAAAGTCCAGCAGCATGCCTTCGGCACGCAGGGAGAAATTGTCGAAGCGCTTCTTGTCCGAAGCAAAGCGCTGGCGCAGCAGCACGGTGGACTGCGCTTCGGCCAGGGCGCTCAACTGGCGCCAGGGCGCGGAAGAAATCAGGGGGTTGCTCATGGGGGTGTCACTTTACCTGAAGAGTTTTGGTGAAGATGCAACTGATTAAAACGGGCCGCCCCCACGGCCCGTGCTTCTCCCTTTTCCCGGTCTACAGCCAGGTCATCAGGCCCATCTCGAAAGGATGGGTCAGCAGCTTGTGCTCCGGGAAGGCACGGATGCGGTAATCCAGCTTGCCGCAATGTTCCGGCGTCAGTTCGCGGCCATAAAGATACTCGCCGTTGTCCAACGCCTTCACCGGGCGCAGCACCTGGCGCTTGGCCTTGGCCAGGCTCTCTTCGCCCTGGCGGCTGAACACCAGTTCGACGGTGACGTCCTTGGGGTCGAGGCCATTGAGGAACAGCGCCACCTCGAAATGCAGCGGCGAGCCGTAGCGGATGCGCGTTTGCGGCTCGTCGATGCGCCGCAGGCGCACGCCGCGCCAGGCTGCGCGCACCCGGCCCTTCCATTCCGCCACCAGCTGCGCACCGGCGAAGTTTTCGCCGGCATAGCGCCGCCACTGCGCCGCCGCGCCGGAGTAGAACTTGCCGACATACTCGCTCACCATGCGGTGCATGTTGAAGCGCGGCATGATGGAGGCGATCGAATGCTTGGACATTGCCACCCAGTCCGGCGAATAACCCAGGGTGCCGGTGCGGTAATACATCGGGATCACCTGGTCCTGCAGGATTTCATACAGCGTGCGCGCTTCCTCGGCGTCGCGCTGCGCGGGGTCCATGCCGTCGCCGTCGGCGGTCGGCTTGATCGCCCAGCCGTTCTTGCCGTCGTAGCCTTCGTCCCACCAGCCGTCCAGCACCGACAGGTTGACCGCGCCGTTGATCGCCGCCTTCATGCCCGAAGTGCCGGAAGCCTCCAGCGGATACACCGGGTTGTTCAGCCAGACGTCGACCCCGGAGACCAGGCGCCGCGCCAGGTGCAGGTCGTAGCCTTCGAGCAGCAAAATCTTGCCTTCGAAGTCCGGATCACGCGACAGTTCATGGATCTGGCGGATCAACTCCTGGCCGGGCAGATCGGCGGGGTGCGCCTTGCCGGCGAAGACAAACAGCACCGGACGGTTCGGGTCGCCGAGAATCTCCTTGAGCCACTGGCGGTTATTGAACAGCAGGGTGCCCCGCTTGTAGGTGGCGAAGCGGCGCGCGAAGCCGATGGTCAGCACCGAGGGATTGTTCGGGTCGATGTGGCGCAGCACCCGGTCCACATGCGCTTCCGAGCTCTGGTTGCGCGTGTACTGGCGCTTCACGCAATGGCGGATCAGGTGCAGCAACTGGGCCTTGAGCGACTGGCGGATCGCCCAGTACACCTGGTCGGGAATCCGGTTCACCCCCTGCCAGTGGCCCTGGTCGGTCATGCGGTGCAGCCAGCCCAGGCCGAGGTGGCGGTCGAACACCTCGTACCAGTCGGTGGCCAGGAAGGTCGGCACGTGGATCGAGTTGGTGACGTAGTCCATCGGGTTTTCTTCCGGATCGATGTCCGGCCAGAAATGCGCGCAGATGTTCGACGACACCGTGCCGTGGATGCGCGAGACGCCGTTGTGATAGCGCGAGCCGCGGATCGCCAGTGCCGTCATGTTGAACTCCGGCGAATCCGGCGACTGGCCCAGTCCGATCAGGCGCTGCGGGTCGATCTTCAGGCCGGCGCAATAGGCGCTGAAGTATTGCAGGATCATGTCGTTGGAGAAATGATCATGCCCGGCCGGCACCGGCGTATGGGTGGTGAACAGGGTGTTGGAAGCGATCGCCTCCAGCGCCGTGTCGAAGGGCAGGCCCTGGGCCACCAGGCCGCGTACCCGCTCCAGCACCAGGAAGGCGGCATGGCCCTCGTTCATATGCCACACCGTCGGCTTGAGGTCGAGTTCGCGCAGGGCGCGCGCGCCGCCGATGCCCAGCAGGATTTCCTGCTCGATGCGGGTGGTGCGGTCGCCGCCGTAGAGCTGGTGGGTGATGCCGCGATCGGCGGCGGAATTTTCCGGCAGGTCGGAGTCCAGCAGGTAAAGCGTGGCATTGCCGGCGCGCGCCTTCCATACCTTGGCCCAGACCGTGCGCCCGGGCATTTCCACCGCCACCTTCACATCTTCATCGGCGCCGTTCGGGCGCCGCGCCGGGGTGATCGGCAGGTCGTCGAAGTCGGTGTCGCTGTACTGCGCGTGCTGGCGGCCGTTGCGGTCGATGGTCTGCTGGAAGTAGCCCTGGCGGTACAGCAGGCCCATGGCGATGAAGGGCAGGCGCAGGTCGGAAGAGCCCTTGCAATGGTCGGCCGCCAGAATCCCCAGGCCGCCGGAATAGATCGGCAGGCTTTCGTGAAAGCCGAACTCGGCGCAGAAATAGGCGATCAGGTCGGTGTGCTGCAGCGGCGGGCGGCCCGGCAACTCGACCTTGGTCAGGTTCTGGTGGTAGGTGTCGTACGAAGACAGCACCCGGTTCATCGTCCCCAGGAAGATCGGGTCGTCGGCCGCCTGGCGCAGGTAGTTCTGGTCGATGCGCTTGAGGAAGGCCTTTGGGCTGTGGCCCACCAAGTCCCATAGCGGCGGGTTCAGGCGCGCGAACAGGCCGCGGCCGTGCCGGTCCCAGGTGTACCAAAGGTTGTCGGCGAGTTCGGAAAGCCGCGCCAGGCGCTGCGGAATCTCGGGGTTGATCTCGATCTGGTAACGCGTGCCCGCCATGATGGACTCCGTTTATTGGTGAGTGTTGGGGGAGAAGGAAAGGGGTGCAGCCTCGACGGTGACGGTGTATTCGGCCACCGGCTGCCCCGCCGTGCCGGCCGGCCAGCTGAGGGTGATTTCCACCGCCTGCATGATTTTCTCGAAACCGGCCTCCGACTGCGAAACAGTCTGGTGCGGCCTGGCGCGCAGTCGGGCCGGCGGGTCCGCCTGCAGTTTCAGCAAGCCGCCGAGCACGGCATCTTCCAGGGTCAGGCTGGCCACCGCTTCCAATGCGAGCGGCTGGCCGAAGCCGCCCGGCACGCTGCCGTCGGCGGCGACGTAGCGCCCGGCGGGGCCGTCGCAACTGGGCATCGCCAGATTGAGGCACACCTGCCAGCGCCCGCTCACTTCCTCGGTGCGGTAGCGCAGCTTGAGCGCCGCACCCTGCAGGCTGATGCATTTTTCCACGTGGCCGCGGTCCATCGTGGCGGCAAATCGCACACCGCCGGCGCCGGCATCCAGCAGGCGGTAATTCGCCACCGCATGTTCGATGCCCGCGGCGTCGACCCAGGTATCGACGCCGATGCCGCGCGGCCGCGTATCGGGGATCGCATCGGCCGGGGTGATCGGCTGCTTGAAGGCGACGCGCTCGTGCGGTGAGGCGATGCCGCCTTCGGCGGCGTGCGACTGCGCCGCCTGGTTCAGCTTGTCGTGGTAGCCCTCGGCATAGCGCCTGAGCGTGTCGCCGAAATTGTGCTTGAGCGCAAAGCTGGAAAACTCGATCGCGCAAGCGTCGCCGTCCTCGCGCACCGCCGCCAGCGCCAGCGGGTTGCGGATGAACATCTCGGCACGGCCATCGAGGTCCAGGTCGATGGTCTCGATCGGCAACGGCGCCGCCAGGCGGTGCAGCGCGTCTTCCATCGCGATGATGTTGTTCCAGATCGCGCGCCGCAGGTGCGGCAGGTAAAGGCCGCCGAACAGGCCGTGCCAGTAGGCGTCGTTGGCCTGGGTGCGATGCAGCAGCTCCAGCAATTCGGGCGTCTGCTGTCCCTGCGACAAGCCAGCGTAGCGCGCCGAAAGCGCGAGCATGCGCTTGTGCATCCAGTTCGACTCCGGATAGCGCGACAGGAAGTTGCGCCAGATGCCGCCGCGCAGGTAGGCCTTGTGCCGCTCGAACAGGCCGGCGTCTTTCTGCGCCTGCACCAGCGCGGCATAGTCGCGCGCCGCCGGCGCCGGCAGGGTCCACTCGTTCATCTCGATGTAGGAAGTGGTGGGCAGGTAGACGATGCCGCGGGTGGCATTGCCGGCGTGGTAGTCGGCGAAGCTCATGGTGCGGATGCGCGGCGAGGCCAGCACGCCCTCGACGAATTGCGTCAGCCAGCCGCGCTCGTAGACCCAGTCGTAGGTTTCCGGCCAGATGCCGAATTTCTCGATGTCGTCGAAATAGATGGCGGCGCGCTGGCCGCGCTCGTCCAGCTCCTCGATGTAGCGCACCGCCTCGGCCGCCGGCGAAAACGGCAGGCGGTAGCGCAATTGCTCGGAAATCGGAAACAGGTCGACGGTGGCGCCGTTGTCCTCGGTGGTGTGAAAGCTGTCGAGCCGGGACGGGTCGGTGCCGGCGCAGAGGAAGTGATAATCGTCCACCGCGACAAAGCGGATGCCGGTGCGCGCCAGCGAGCTCACCACCGAACTCTCCCATACCCGCTCGGTGAGCCAGGCGCCTTTGGGGCGCCGGCCCACCATGTGCTCGATGCGGTCGGACAGGCCGTTGATCTGGCTGATGCGGTCGCGCTCGGGGATCATCGCCAGCACCGGCTCGGTGTCGCCCGAGCCGAACCATTCCACCTGGCCGCGCGCGGTCATGCGCGTGAGCAGGGCCATGTCGTTGGGGTAGCGGCGCTGCAGTTCGCCCAGCAGCCAGCCGGAGAAATGCACGGTGAAGCGGAATTCCGGATAGTGCTGCATCACCTGCAGGAATTTGCCGTAGCAGCGCACGTGCGCCTCGGCGATCACTTCATCGAAATTGCCCACGGGCTGGTGCGCGTGGACGCCGAAGAGCAGGGCGATGGTCATGGGTGGGGGGTGCTTGAGCCGGGCGGCGGCTCAGGTTTCCTGCGCGCGGCGCATGGTGCCGTCGTGGGTGGCATGGCGGTTGCCGGAAGAAATCGGCAGTTCGAGTTCGGGCGGGGGCGGGAGTTTGAGCAATTCGTAGAGGTTGGAAAGATTGCGCCGGTACAGTCGGTCGAAGCTGGCCACCGCCGCCGACGGGTTGTAGTCGCCGAACCACCAGAACCAGTCGGAGCTTTCGCATACCGCAAGCTGCGTTTGCGCGGCGTCGCGTTCGCTTTGCGACAAGCCCGGCAGCGCGCTGTCGTAAGCTGTCTTGGCGGCACAGAGCAAATCCCAGGCCCGGTTCTTGTCGGGGTCTCCAATCCACGTCGACATCGTTCCGTAGACCCAGCTGCCGGCCGAAAGTTTCGGCAGCGCCCGCGCGCTGGGCACGCCTTCGCGCAGGAGATCGCGCAGGGTGGTGCCGCGTATCCGCTCATGGGGGTGCAGGCGCGAGTACAGCTCCTCGAAAAAATAATAGCCGTTGTAGGGGTAATGCTCCCAGGCATTCTCGCCGTCGAGGATGATGCAGGCCACCGGCGTTTCGCCCGCCGGCGCGCGCGCCTGGATGCCTTCGAGCTCGCCCACCAGGTGGCGCGCCGCGGTTTCGCCGTGCCACTTGGAATATTCGAAACCGATCAGGTCGGAAAGGCGGTCGTCGCGGAAGAACATGGTCAGGCCAGGCGCGCCCGCGGGTTGCCAGGGGCGGTAGGCCGGCGTTGCATCCTCGATGCCCGAGCGCGCCAGGCTGGCGCGCAACACTGCCTCGCCGCTGGCGGCCCAGCCGCAGCCCAGCGCCGCCATGCGTTCAATGAAGGCCTGCGAGACCGCGCCTTCGGCCGGCCACATGCCGGCGGGGGCGCTGCCGAAGCGCATTTCATGGCTGGCTTGCGCGGCGCGAATGTGCGCGTCCACCCGCTCGGCGCCGCCGGGGTAGCCGGGGGACTGGGGCAGGCGCGCATCGGGCACGCTTTCACGCGCGCTGGCGAAGTCGAGCAGGAGCGGCGACAGCGGGTGGGTTTGCGGCGTGCAGCACAGTTCGATCTGGCCGCTGTCGGCCAGGGCGCGGTAGCGCGGCAGCAGGTTGCGCAGGATAGTGCCCAGCAGGGCCAGCAGGGCCTGGCGGTCGTCGAGAGTAAAACCCATCCCCTTTTTCATCAGGTCCGTCAACAGGGGCCAGCGGCGGCGCTCGGTCTCGCCGGTCCAGGCCAGGTGGTACCAGACCACCAGGTCGGAGAAATAGCTGCCCGAGAGATAGGCCAGGTCGGGCGTGCCGGCTTCGCCGCTGGTTTCCGCATCCGCGGCCAGGCTGCGGTACACCTCGTGCAGGCGCTTGTAGGGCGCGAACGGCGTCAGCATGGTCTGGTGGTTGCTGCGAAAGCAGGCCTGCGCCAGGCTCACGCGCTCTTCCGCGCCGAGGTGCTCGAGATCGGACGCGGCCAGCATGCGCAGGAGCGGGTCGCGAAAGGTGTTTGCATCGAACTGCGCGACATAGTCTTCGATCTGCTCGGCCAGCACCGGCACGAAATTGACCACGGCGCGGATTTGCGGATGGCGCTCGAAGTGCGCCGCCATGTCGGTGTAATCCTTTAGCGCGTGCAGGTAGACCCAGGGCAGGATGAATTCGCCGCTGGTGTGGTCGCGGTAGTCGGGCTGGTGCATATGCCAGAGAAACACCAGGTCGAGTCGATCGCTCATCTGCGGATATTTTCCGGTTGCAATTAAAGGATGTGATGCACGCGCTGGTCGAGCATTTCCGGCGTTACCAGGGTGACGCCGCCTTCGCTTACGTGAAAGCGCTTGCCGTCTTCCACCGGGTCATAACCGATCGTCATGCCGGCGGGAATGCGGCAATGCTTGTCGATCACCACCTTGCGCAGTTTCGCGCCGCGGCCGATATCGACATTGGGCAGGATCACCGAGTCCTCGATCTGCGCGTAGCTGTGCACCTGGACGCGCGAAAACAGCATCGAGCGCCGCACCTCGGCGCCGCTGATGATGATGCCGCCGGAAACCATCGAGTCGATCGCCATGCCGCGCCGGTTGTCGTCGTCGAAGACGAATTTGGCCGGCGGCAACTGTTCCTGGTGGGTCCAGATCGGCCAGTCCTCGTCGTACAGGTTCAGCTCCGGCGTCACCTTGGTGAGCTCGATATTGGCTTCCCAGTAGGCGTCGATGGTGCCGACGTCGCGCCAGTAGGGCGCGCGCCGCTCCTCGGCTGCCGTGCCGGGGTCGACGCAACTGTCGGTAAAGCTGTGGGCATAGACGCGGTAGCGCGGCACCAGGTGGGGAATCAGGTCCTTGCCGAAATCGTGGCTGGAATTGGGTTCGGAGGAGTCGCGGATCAATTGTTCGTAAAGAAAGTCGGCGTTGAACACATAGATGCCCATGCTCGCCAGGGCCCGGCCGGGGTGGCCGGGAATTTCCGGCGGTACCGCAGGTTTTTCGACAAAGTCGCGCACCCGATGTTCCTCATCCACGCTGACCACGCCGAAACCGCTGGCGTCCTTCACCGGCACGTCGATGCAGGCTACCGTCAGGTCGGCACGGGACTCCACGTGGGCGGCCAGCATCTTGCCGTAGTCCATCTTGTAGATATGGTCGCCGGAGAGGATCAGGGCGAAGCGCGGGTTGTTGCGCCGCAGGGCATCGAGGTTCTGGAACACCGCATCGGCGGTGCCGCGATACCAGTTTTCCGTCACCTGCTGCTGCGCCGGCAGGATGTCGACGAATTCCTGGAAGCGGCCGTCGAGAAAGCTCCAGCCGCGCTGGATGTGGCGGATCAGGCTTTGCGCCTTGTACTGGGTGGCGATGCCGATGCGCCGGATGCCGGAATTGACGCAGTTCGACAGCGTGAAGTCGATGATGCGGAATTTGCCGCCGAAGGGCACCGCCGGCTTGCAGCGCCAGTCGGTGAGCTGCATCAGGCGCGTGCCGCGGCCGCCGGCCAGCACAAAAGCGCAGGTGGCGCGGGTCAGCGAACCGCCGGGCCGGCTGGCGGAAGAAGGGCTCCCCGAGGATTGCGAATTCATCATGTCTCCCGCCGTGGCTACAATGCACGCATTGCCGGCCGCCTGCTTGTCGTTGTCATTCCGGTATTTCGTTGCATATTTTTTCCGCCCGGTTCGTTTTCCGACCGGCCGTAGGTCCAGCTTTCCGCCTTGCCGCCCTCCGATGACCCCTGCCCCCAAGATGGATCCCGCCTTGCATGCCTTGCTGGAAGCACGCATGCATGATCCATTCCAGGTCCTGGGCCTGCAGCCGGCGCCGGGCGGCCCGAAAGGCGCCGCCGGGAGCCTGCTGCGGGTATTCCGGCCGGAGGCAGGCGAAGTGGCGGTCGAACTCGACGGCCGCTTCCAGCCCCTCAAGCGGACCCACCCCGCCGGCGTGTTCGAACTGCGTGTTCCGGCGCAAAAGCTCGCCCATGACGTACCTTACACCCTGCGCATTGACGGCGTAAATGCCCATGACCCCTACGCCTTTGCACCCGCGCCGCCGGCCGACGACCTGTACATTTTCAACGAGGGCCGGCATCTCCAGGCCTACCGGCTGCTCGGCGCCAACCCGCAGGCGCGGCGCGGCGTGGCCGGCGTCTGCTTTCGCGTCTGGGCGCCGAATGCCTCCCGGGTATCGGTGATCGGCGACTTTAACCGCTGGGACGGGCGGGTGCATCCGATGGCCAGCCTGGGCGCCTCCGGCGTCTGGGAGTTGTTCATTCCGGAGATGGCGCCCGGCACGCTCTACAAGTACGAATTGCGCCAGCGCGAGACCGGCGCCATATTGCGCAAGACCGACCCCTACGGCCGCGAATTCGAATTCCGCCCCGCCACCGCCGCCCGCGTCAACCAGCCGCAACACCGCTGGAACGACGCCGCCTGGATGGAACAGCGCGCCGGCTGGGACTGGCTGCACGCGCCGCTGTCGATCTACGAAGTGCATGCGGGCTCGTGGATGCGCCATCCCGGCGGCGGCTTTTACGGCTACCGCGACCTCGCCGCGCGCCTGCTGCCCTATGTGCTGGAGCAGGGCTATACGCACATCGAGTTCATGCCCCTGATGGAGCATCCGCTGGACGAGTCCTGGGGCTACCAGTGCACCGGCTTTTTCGCCCCCAGCAGCCGCTTCGGCACCCCCGACGACTTGCGCTTTTTGATCGACGCCTGCCATGCCGCCGGCATCGGCGTGATCCTCGACTGGGTGCCGGGTCATTTCCCGGCCGATGATTTTGCTTTGGCCCACTTTGACGGCACCACGCTCTACGAGCACGCCGACCCGCGCATGCGCACCCATCCGGACTGGGGCACCCACGTATTCAACTTCGGCCGCAAGGAAGTGCAAAGCTTCCTGTTGTCCAGCGCGCACTATTGGCTCTCCGAATTCCACGCCGACGGCCTGCGGGTGGACGCGGTGGCGTCGATGCTCTATCTCGACTATTCGCGCAAGGAAGGCGAATGGCTGCCGAACAAATTCGGCGGGCGCGAAAACCTGGAGGCGATGGAGTTCCTGCGCGAAATGAACGTCATGGTCCATCGCGATTTTCCCGGTGCGCTGACCATCGCGGAGGAATCGACCTCCTGGCCGATGGTCTCGCGCCCGGTTTACCTGGGCGGCCTGGGCTTTTCGATGAAATGGAACATGGGCTGGATGAACGACAGCCTGAGTTACATGGAGCAGGACCCGGTGCACCGGCGCTACCACCACCAGAAGCTGACCTTCGGGCAGATCTACGCCTACAGCGAAAACTTCGTCCTGCCGCTGTCGCACGACGAGGTGGTGCACGGCAAGCGCTCCCTGCTGATGAAAATGCCCGGCGACCCCTGGCAGCGTTTCGCCAACCTGCGCCTGCTGCTGGCCTACCAGGGGCTGATGCCGGGCAAAAAGCTCGCCTTCATGGGCGACGAAATCGGCGCCCCGCATGAATGGCGCAGCAAGGAAGAGCTGCCCTGGGGGCTGCTCAGCCAGCCAGCCCATGCAGGCGTACAGCGCCTGTCGCGCGATCTCAACCGCATGGTGCGCGACTTAAGCCCCCTGCATCAGCTCGACTTCGAGCCGGCCGGCTTCGAGTGGATCGACTGCAACGACGCCGAGCAATCGCTGATCAGCTTCCTGCGCATCGCGCGCGACGGCAGCGTGCTGATTGCCGTGCTCAACTTCACCCCGGTGCCGCGCCATGGCTACCGCCTGGGCGTGCCGCGCTCGGGCAACTATGAGGTCTTGCTCAATAGTGACGACGGTATCTACGGCGGCAGCGGCATAGCGGCCGGTGAGCATTTGCGCGCGACCAAACGCGCGTGGATGGGGCGGCCGGCTTCCTTGAGCCTGACCCTGCCGCCCTTAGGCGCGGTGCTGCTTAAGCCGGTCTAGACCTGCGCCCAGCCGCAGGCGATGCGCGCCGCGCCTTTCAGCCCGAGATCAAGGTCGGTGATCACGCGCAGCGGCAGGCGCTGGATCAATCCCGCATGCGGCGCCTTGCCGTTGAAAGCTTCCACAAAGGAGCTGGCTCGCATTTGCGGCAACAGGCGCGCGGCGATGCCGCCCGCGATATAGACGCCGCCGCGCGGCATCACCGCCAGCGCCAGGTCGCCGGCGGCGGCGCCATAGATGCGAAAGAACAGTTGCAGCGCCTGGGCGGCGATGCCTTGCGGTTCCTGCGCGGCCTGCGCGGCGATTTTTTCCGGCGTGTCCAGCGAATCCGGCGCGGCTTGCGCGCGCTGCTGCAAGAATTGATATACCGCCATCAGCCCTGGCCCGGCGACGATGTGCTCGTTGCTCACCCGCAGTCCCTGCGCCTTCAGATGGCGCCACAGTTCGACCTGGAGTTCATCGGTCGGCGCGAAGCCGAGGTGGCCGCCTTCGCCCGCTAGCGGGCGATAGCCGCCATCGGCGCCGCCATGCCAGACCAGGGTGGCCACCCCCAGCCCGGTGCCGGCCCCGATCACCAGCCGTACACCACGCTTCTCGGGTTCACCGGCCTGCAACTCCACCAGGTCGGCCGGCTCGACCGCATCGACGCCGGCAGCGGCGGCGGCAAAATCGTTGACCAGGCGGATCGGCCCGGTGCCGTGGTCGGCGGCCAGCGCGGCGGCATCGATCTCCCACGGCAGGTTGGTGAGTTTCGCGCGGCGCCCGTGCTCGCTCACCGGCCCGGCCACCGCCAGGCAGCCGCCGGTGATGTCGCCGGGATACAGCGCGGCATCGGCGGCGATGCGCATGAAGTCGGCGAACATCGCCGCCAGGTCCGGATAGTGGGCACAGAGGTAGCGCCGCTGCAGGCGCCAGCGCAGGCCGCTACCCTGTTGCTCGGCCAGGGCCAGCAGCACCTTGGTGCCGCCGATGTCGCCGCAGACCAGCAGGCGGGTGGGTCCGCGCGCCGCGCCGGTCCCGGCGCCGCCGTTCGGCAGGCCCGGCATGGTCTGGTCCAGCCAGGCGCCATCGGCACTGAAGGTCTGGCGCTGCTGCATGCCCGCAGCGCTGACCGGCGCGCTGGTGTCGCGCTTGTCGGGCGCGGGGCCGTCGTCGGGACTTGGGAGCTTGGTCACGGTCTGGTCGCTTTAGCGTGGCCACGCGGCGCCGGCCGTGTGGGCAAAGTTGAATGCATGTAGCGGGAAGCCCGGCACCGGGCACTCGGGCCTGGCACCAGCATGGGGCGCGCTTGTTGGTCCGCTTGTTCTTGCATGGACTTACGCACTGCGCGCCAGTTCCCACAGCTTCGAAGGGCTGAGCGGAATGTCCAGCAGTTCCACCCCGCGCCCCGGCAGTTGCAGCGCGTCCTCCAACGCCTGGGCGAACAGCGGCCCGACCGGTATCGCCCCCGCTTCACCCACGCCCTTGATGCCCAGCGGGTTGAGCGGCGAGGGCGTGACGGCGTGGGTCATTTCCATGCGCGGCACGTCCATCGATGTCGGCAGCAGGTAGTCCGCCAGCGAGGCGTTGAGCAACTGGCCTTCGTCGTTGTAGACCAGGTCCTCGAAAAACGCGTTGCCGATGCCCTGGGCCACGCCGCCCTGCACCTGGCCTTCGACGATCAGCGGGTTGATCACCACGCCGCAATCGTGCGCCACGGCGTAGCGCTTGATCTCCACCATCATGGTCTCGGGGTCGACCTCGACAATCATCGCGTGCGCGCCGGAGGCAGTGGCGCCCATCGGCGGGCCGAAATAGCTGGTGGCTTCCAGACCCGGCTCGGTGCCGGGCGCCACCGCGCCGCGCATCGGGTTGGCCATGCCGGCCAGTTCGCCCAGGGTGATCGAATGGTCCGGCACGCCGGCCAGCGACACGCGGCCGTTCACGATCACCAGGTCGGTCTCGGCGCATTCGAAATGCTCGGCGGCGGTAGCCAGGATTTTTTGCCGCACCAGGCCCGCCGCCTGGCCGATGGCATTGCCCGCCACCACCGCGCCGCGGCTGGCGAAAGTGCCGGCGCCCCAGTAGAACGCATCGGTATCGCCGGTGACGACTTCCACATTGGTCACGTCCACCCCGCAGGCGTCCGCCACGATTTGCGCGAAGCTGGTGAAATGCCCCTGGCCCTGGGTGCCGATGCCGGTGACCACGCTCACCTTGCCGCTGGCCTGCACCTGCACCTTGGCGCCTTCGTACGGGCCGATGCCGGTGCCCTCGACATAGCAGACCACCGCGATACCGACGCACTTGCCCTCGGCGCGCAGGCGCGGCTGCTCCTCGGCCAGAAACTTTTCATAGCCGATGGTCGCCAATACCTGATCG
>DATAZV010000222.1:0-5702 GCA_036271855.1 Burkholderiales bacterium | reverse complement strand
GTTCCTTGTTCATGCGATTCTCCTGAGTATGGCTGCGCGCGGCAGCGAATCCCGGCTTCGCGCTCCTGGAAAGGAACGCGACCGGACATGAACCAGTTTATCGGCCGCCCCGTTTCGCCAAAGTCGGGGCCGGGCTGATTGCGGGGTAGGAGAAAGCCTGACGCCGCAACGCCGTCGCAGTGGCGGCGCCCGGCTATACTGGCGCCTGCCGTGCCGGGGCTGAGCGGCCCTTTGCGCGCCCCTTGCGCGCCCCCTTTGCGAGCCCCTTTGCGCGCCCCATTCGCGCGGCCCCTTTTTCCCTGCCTTTTGCCCGTTGCCATGAACGCCTATACCCACTCCGCCCTGCTCGCCGTCGGCCTGTTCGCGCTGACCTTTTTCAGCCCTGGCCCGAACCTGCTGGTAGTGGTGCACGCCAGCCTGTCGCGCGGGCGCGGCGCCGGCATCGCCACCGGCCTGGGGGTGGCCTGCGGCGACGCCATCTACGCGGCGCTGGGCCTGTTCGGCATGGCGGCGGTGATCGCCCAGGGCGGGCTGCTGTTCGCCGCCATCAAGGTGGCCGGCGGCGCCTACCTGGTATGGTATTCGCTCGGCCTGTTGCGCGGCCGCGCGCAAATGCGCGTGGAGGAAACTCCGGCCGCCATGGCGGCCTTGGGAACATCGGCCGCCGCCGAGACCGATGGCGTTCCCGCGCCCCCCCTTCATGCAACTGTTCCGCCGCGGCCTGGTGACCGACCTGGCCAATCCGCAGACGGTGCTGTTTTTCGCCTCGATCTTTTCCATCACCCTGACCGCCGGCACGCCGCTGTGGGCCAAGGTGCTGGCCTGGGGCGGCATCGTTGCCGTTTCGCTGACCTGGCGGGTGTTCCTGAGCCATGCCTTTTCGGTGGCGGCGGTGCGCCGCGGCTATAGCCGCGCGCAGGGCGTGTTGGAGCGCCTGGTGGGCGCCGGCCTGGGCCTGTTCGGCGCGCGCCTGATCTACCAGGGCCTGCATCAGCGCTAGGCGCGGACGAAGCGCGAAGGCCGCCGCCGCTTTACGCTATACTCGAAAAAACGAAAGGCGCTCGGGCACGACCGGCCGAAGCCGCCTAGTTTGATATTTTGGCGCCGCAGATTGCGCCGCCGCCGATCGCCCACTGGGCACGCAGCGCGCATCCGTGATTTTCATTGGGCGCGCAAAAACAACGTTCTGGAGACAAACGCCCGTGACGACCGCACGCCGCTTTACCGCACGCATCCTGACCCTGGTTACCGCTACCGTAGCCACCTTCGCCTTCAGTGCCGCCGCGCAGGCACAGGGCTTTCCGACCAAGCCGATCCGCTGGGTGGTGGGCTACCCGCCCGGCGGCACCACCGACATCCTGGCGCGCATCATGGCGAACAAGATTTCGCAGACCATCGGCCAGCAGGTGATCGTCGACAACCGCCCGGGCGCCGGCAACAACATCGGCACGGACGCGGTAGCCAAAGCGGCGCCGGACGGCTACACCGTGCTGCTGGTGAACCCGGCCAACGCGATCAACGTGACGCTTTACCATAACCTGACGTTCGACTTCGGCAAGGACATCGTCGGCATCGCCGGCATCGTGCGCGTGCCCAACGTGATGGAAACCACGATGTCGCTGCCGACCAAGACCATCCAGGAATTTATCAGCTACGCCAAGGCCAATCCCGGCAAGGTGGTGCTGGCCTCTTCCGGCAGCGGCACCTCGGTGCACCTCTCCGGCGAGCTGTTCAAGATGATGACCAACATCGAGCTGCTGCACGTGCCCTACAAGGGCGCCGGCCCGGCGCTGGTCGACCTGATCGCCGGGCAGACCCACGTGATGTTCGACAACATGCCCTCGTCGATCGAGCACATCCGCGGCGGCAAGCTGCGCGCGCTCGGCGTGACCACTACCAAGCGCAACGCGCAACTGCCCGACGTGCCGGCGATCGGCGAAGTGGTGAAAGGCTACGAGGCTTCGGCCTGGTTCGGCATGGGCGCGCCCAAGGGCACGCCGGCGGAAGCCATCAACCGCCTGAACAAGGAAATGAACGACGCCCTGGCTGACCCCGCCACCAAGGCCCAGCTGGCCAAGCTAGGCGGCGACACCATCCCCGGCACCCCGGGCGATTTCGATGCGATGAACCGGATGGAAATCGAGAAGTGGGCCAAGGTGGTGAAGGCTTCGGGGGCGAAGGTCGAGTAAGCGCCGCCACTGGCATCACGCAGGAACCGGATATCGGGGCGCAAGCCCCGATATTTTTTTGCCTGGACGCCGCTGCTCAGCCGCCCGGCCGGGGCCCGGGTTTGACCATGCCGGGGTCGGCGGATTCATTGCGGCCGACCGGCGGCGCATCATCGCTGCCGGGATGCGAGGGGCCGGCCTTGGCGCCGTCGCCGGTGGGCGGCGGGGTGCGGGCGATGCCGGGGTCGGGGTTTTGCGCCGGCGCGCGGGCGATGCCGGGGTCGGCCTGCTTGTTGCACACCGGCTCCTTGCGGTTTTCCGCCTTCGAGCAGTCGATATTGCCGGGCATGGTGACGGTGGGCGCCGGGCCCTTGGGCGCGGGCGCGCTGGGCTTGGCCTGGCCGTGCGCCGGGCCGGCGGCGAACAGCGCGAGCAGCGCGGCGACGGCGACCGCGATCAGGATGGCGAGGTGCAGCGCGCGGCGGCTGCGCGGCGCGGCGGGCGGCTGGTGCGTGTGGCGAGGGGAAAAGGGAATCATGGAAGTCTCCTGGCGTGGTTCGGCTGCGGTGCCGCCTCTAGCGCGGCTGCGAGGTCTTGCCGTCGCTGATGTCGCTGGGGCGCGGTGCGGCGCCGGTGTTGGGGCCGCTCATGCCGTCGTTGGTGCGCGTGGCCTGCCTCTGAATGCCGCGGTCGGCGCCGGCCGGCGGGTTGCGCGACAGGCCGCCGGCGCCGATCGCGTCCTGGCTGCATTCGGCCATGCTCTTGTTGGCCGCCTTGCTGCAGTCGATGGCGCTGGGCGCGCCGCCCTTGTCCGGCGTCGCCGCGACCGGCGGCGGCGTGCCGGTGGCATTGCCCGGCAGGGGCTGCGCCAGCGCGCCGGCGGCGATCAGCAGCAGGGCGAGCGCGGCGACGATGAAGGCCAGCTCGCGCGAGATCGCCGGGATTCTCGGCAGGGTGTGGTGGAACTGGATGGGTAGGCGCATGCTGTCTCCTGGGTGCGACGGCTGACCTGGCCGTACTGCAATTTCGGGCAAGGCCCGTACAGGAATGGCAGCAATGCATGTGCCCCGCGAAATAGGCTTGCGGGCGTGTAAAAGAGGGCAGTGGGGGGGCGCTGCGGTAAGAGTTTCCGGAGGGGAAACGGAGCGTTGCGCGAGGGCGTAGGTGGCTGCGCAATGAGCGCAACAACAAGATTGCGGAGGACTTTGCTTCGTACTCAAAAATCGGGGTCAGAGCACTTTTTCAAAAAGACGAAAAAGTGATCCGACCCCGATTTTGTTGCGTGCCTTGCGAAAAAAATCAGACGCCTTTTAGATCGAGCCGGTGGTGCCTTCGACCAGGTAGTTCATGCCGTCGAGCACGCCGTCGGTGTTGCCTACGGTCTTCTCCAGCACGACCTTGCCCTTGTTGTCTTTCAAGGGACCTACGAACATCGGCTTGGTGGCCTTCATGTCGGCCTTGGCGGCGTCGCCGGCCTTTTTCGATTCGGCACCGGCGCCGGCGCCGTAGGCGGTGTTGATTACCATGTTCTTGTCGTAGCCGCCACTCATCATGTTGGGCAGGGGCTGGCCCTTGGCGAGCATGCCGGCGAAGGCGGTGTAGATGACGCCGTAGTTGTTCTCCGCGCCGGTGATGAAGCCCTTGGGCGCGATGGTGGCCTGGCCGACATTGTGGCCGCAGCTCTTGGCGCCGCGCTTGTCGGCGGTTTCGAGCACGACCTTGGGCGAATCGACGTGGCAGGCGATGATGTCGCAGCCGGCGTCGACCAGCGAGTTGGTGGCTTCGGCTTCGCGCACCGGCATCGACCATTCGCCGGTGAACACCACCTTGATCTCGACCTTGGGGTTGGCTTTTTTGGCCGCCAGGGCGAAGGCGTTGATGTTGCGCAGGACGATGGGGATGGGCTTGGCGGCGATGAAGCCGATCTTGTTGCTCTTGGTGGCCATGCCGGCGGCGGCGCCGTCGACATAGTGGGCCTGGTCGAGATAGACGAAGTAGCCGCCGAGGTTGTCCGGGTGCTTGCCCTTGGTCCACAGGGTGGAGGGGTGGCGGAACTGCACCTTGGGGTATTTCTTCGCCATGTTGATCATGTGCGGGTCGAAGTAGCCGAAGGAGGTGCCGAGGATCAGCTTGGCGCCGTCCTGGTGGATCATCGATTCCATGGTGGAAACGACGGCGGTGGTCTCGGGGACTTTCTCTTCCTCGATCACCTTCACATTCGGCACCTTTTTCAGCATCTCGATGCCGCCGGCGTGCGACTGGTTCCAGCCGTAGTCGTCCTTCGGGCCGACGTAGATGGCGCCGATCACCAGCGGGTCGGCGGCGGTGGCCCGGCCGATCATGGAAGACAGTGCCAGCCCGCCGGCGGCCCCCGCCGCCTGTTTCAGCCAGTTACGACGATCAATGCCCTTGTGACCGGAAGCGCTCATGAAATTCCCCTTGGTTGTTGAGTGGTGCAATTCAAATCAGAGTGTTACAAGTGTGCGGCGTATCGTGCTTGGAGCATGCTTCGCATGCGTACCCTGGAGTACGCTTCGCATGCGTGCCTTGAGAATGCCAAGGGATTTAGCACCTTCCATGCCACGCGCCTTGCGCCATTGCCACGTGGGCGGGAGGCGCGCGGCTTGCGCGGCTTTGGTGCGCAACCTGGTATACATGTGCGCTGAAACGGTGCCAGCCGCCCGAAAAATGGGGCCGGCGCGGCGCCCAGGGCCATGCCCGCGTCATCGCGGTTTGGACTGGAATTTGCTTTTATGCCGGAGTCCCCGTGCAGGCGTCGCCGGGGGAGCGGAATACACAAGGAGAACAAGGTGCAAGGCAAAACCGTCGTCCTGAAACTCAACCAGCAGCAGCAGGAGCTGCTGGACAAGACCGTGGCGCGCGGCGTCGCGCCCGACCGCGAGGCGCTGGTGCGCCTGGCGCTGCGCCAATACGCCGCCGCCCACGCGCCCAAGGCCGGGGAGAAGTCCGGGGGGGCGTCATGAGCACGGTCGAGGGGCGCGAGCTGCTTTCAAGCGTGGTGCTGCAGCCGGGCACCGGCAAGGCCTTCGAGCTGCTGGCGGGCCAGGTGATGCGCATCGAGCAGATCGAGGGCAACCAGTGCGTCGACTTCAACTGCTTCAACCTGCACGATTACAAGGAGTTCATGCATTGCGGGCGCACCCGCACCCTGCACGGCATCAACCCCAGCGAAGGCGACTTTATGTGGTCGGCGCCGCCGCGCGAGCGGGCGATGGTGTACATCTTGCGCGACACGGTGAAGTGCAACGACGTGATGTTTCCCCGCTGCAGCGCCAATGTCTACGAGACGCTCTACGGCCTGCCGGTGCATACCAATTGCCACGATATCCAGGCCGAGGCGCAGCGCGAATACGGCCTGACGCCGGACGATGTGCACGACTCGTTCAACCTGTTCATGAAGACCGAGGTGCGCGGCGATCGCGGGCAGATCGACCGGCAGCGGTCCGGTCCGGGCGACCATGTCGAATTCCTGGCGCTGATGGACCTGCTGGCAGTGCCCAACGTGTGTGGTGC
>DATAZV010000221.1:0-9451 GCA_036271855.1 Burkholderiales bacterium | reverse complement strand
CGCCGGAACGCCGCTCGCTATACCAGGTCGAACACAAGCGCCTGGTGGAAGCGCTCAAGCGCCGCGACGGCAGCGAAGCGCGGCATCGCCTGACCGAACATTTGCGCCAGGTGCGGCGCAACCTGCTCGACTACTGATTGCCGGGTTGCACGGCGGCGGGCAGCAGCGTCACCGGCAGCCGCGCAGTTGCGCCAGCCGCGCACCCACGCACGCACCGGCCGCCGCCAGCGAGTGGTGCTCGCGCATATGGGCGGCGGCGCGTGCTCCCAGCGCGGCGCCAAAGGGCCGGTCTTCATGCAGCCGGCGCAGATGGCGCGCCGCATGGTCAATATCCGGCTCGGCCCAGGATTGTCCCTCGGCATGCGCATACGCGCCGGGCGCCACCGCCATGCGTGCGTAGTCCACCAGGCAGCTATTGTCCGCATTCATGAACGCCAGGTTGCCGGAATAGCCCGTGGCCACCACCGGCTTGCCCAGGCGCATCGCCTCGGCCATGCCCAGGCCCAGGCCTTCGGCGCGGTGCAGCGAAAGATAGACGTCGCAGACGCTCAGCAGGCCGTAAAAATCGGCGCGCGCCAGGGCCTCGTCGCGCAGCACGATGCGCCCGTCCTCGCGCGCCAGCGCTTGCAGCGCCGCCCAGCTTTCGGGATCGCGCTCGGCATACAAGGTCTTGATCACCAGCATCGCGTCCTCGCCGCCCTGCGGGAAGGCGCGGCGAAACGCGGCGATGCAGGCGCGCGGGTTCTTGCGCTCCATGGCGGCGGAAAAATCATAGGAAAACAGGCACAGGAAGGCCTCTTCGGCCAGGCCGAACTCCCGTCGCGTATAAGCGCGCGCCAGCTCGAAATCCACCGCCGGCGACATGTAGATCACCGGCTTGTCGGTCTCGGCCGCCAGCATCGCCTGGATGTGCGGCGAAGCCGCCCACAATTCATCGACTTCGTCGAGCGCGCTCAGCCAGGCGCGTGGAAAGCGCTCCAGTTCCCAAAACCAGGTGCCGATGCGATAGCGCCCCGGCCAGGCGGCCCGGCAATGCACCGGCCCCAGGCCCATCATGGTGTCGGCATTGCAGCAGAACACCTGTACCTGCGCCCGCGGCAACTGCGTCAGCAAAGGTTCCAGCTCGGCATCCAGGTGCGGATGCAGGCCGCGCATGCGCAATTCGTAGAGTTCGATTTTCAGGCCGGCGGCACGGCAGGCGTGGGCAGTCGCGCGCGCCGCCTCGCCGATGCCGAATACCGCATGCCAGGGACCGAACAGGCAGACGTCTGCGGCATCGGCCGGCGTATCCGCCTGCGCGCGCCGCAAGGCCAGCGGCGCGGTATGCGGATCGAGCAGCGGCACGAAGCGGCGCCGCACCAGGCTGCGCCAGCGCACCGGCGCGGCCAGGCGCAGCGGCGCCGTCAGCCAGACCGGGCAGGCGAGGTACAAGCCATGCAACAGGCGCGACAGGCGGGAAAGCCAGGCGGCCTGCCGCGTCATCTGCGAAGCGGGGGGGCGTAGCCCGCCAGGCTTCGTCACAATCGGGAAAAGAGGTCCGGCATGGCAGGCAATACTATCCGAACCGCCCGCCCCTTGAACGGCGCGGGCTCCCTGCCGTGGCCTGGCGCCCGGCTCACAAAGGCGCAGCGCCGGCCGGCGCGCCCTTATTCGGCTTTGGCGCCTGAATCCTTCACCAGGCGCACCCAGAACTTGTTGTCCTCGGCCAGATAGGCGGCAAATTCCTCCGACGACTTCGAAGGCGCGGTCTCGGTGCCTTCGCGGGCGAAAGCTGCCTTCACCTGCGGGTCCTGCAGCGCGGCGGCGTTGGCCTCGAAGATTTTTTTCAGCGCTGCCGCCGGCGTGCCCGCGGGCGCGAACAGGCCGTACCAGAAGGACATGTCGTAGTCCGGCAGCCCGGCCTCGGCCATGCCCGGGATGTCCGGCGTCAGGGGCGAGCGGTTTTTCGAGGTGATCGCCAGCGCTTTCAGGCGTCCGGCGCGGATCAGCGGCAGCACCGAGGGCGCGGTGGCGAACGTGAACTGGGTGTCGCCGGCGACCACCGATTGCACCGCCGGGCCACCGCCCTTGAAGGGCACGTGCACCACGTCCACGCCCGCCAGCTGCGCGAACAGCACGGCCGAGAGGTGCGGCGCCGCGCCGATGCCGGAAGTGGCGTAGTTGAGCTTGCCGGGAGATTTTTTCGCCGCCGCGATCAGGTCCTTCAGCGAGTTGATGTTAAGCGAGGTATTGACCGCGGCGATCAGGAAGCCCGAAGAAGTCTTGGAAATCGGCACCAGGTCGCGCGCAGTGTAGTTGAGCTTCATCATCGCCGGGTTGACCGAGATCGACGACGGGCTGGCCAGCAGGATGGTGTAGCCGTCGGGTATCGCGTGGGCGACATAGTCGGCCGCCACGGAAGACCCCGCCCCCGGACGGTTTTCAATGATTACGGTCTGGCCCAGCGCTTTGCTGAAAGCGTCGGACATGGAGCGCGCCACATAGTCGGCGGCGCCGGCGGGCGCGAAACCCACCACCAGGTGCACCGGCCCCTTGGTCGGGTAAGCCTGCGCAGCGGCGGGGGCGGCGTGCAGGAAGGCGGCCGCGCACAGCAGCGCGGCGACAGCGGTCAGCTTGTGCTTCATGAAATCATTGTCTCCGTAAAGGTCGTCGGCAGGCCCGGCCGGGCACGCCTGATGCGCTTTTTGTTTTCACGGGCCGCCCGCGCGCTCGCGCGGCCCGCTTGGGTCAGTTCCGCCTGCCTAAGCCGGGTGCGTCGCCGCGCCCGAGTTCGCCAGCACGCCCAGCATCTGGGAAAATATTTTCGGGCTGCCGGCCGCCACTTCACCGGTGTCCATGTATTTGCCGTCACCTTCAAGGTCGCCGATCAGCCCGCCCGCCTCCAGTACCAGCAGGCTGCCGGCGGCAATGTCCCACGGCGCCAGGCCGATTTCCCAGAAGGCGTCGAAGCGCCCGGCCGCCACATAGGCCAGGTCGAGCGCAGCCGCGCCCGGGCGGCGGATGCCGGTGCAGTTCATGGTCATCGCCTTGAACATCGCCAGGTAGCGCTCGAGGAAGGAGTTGTCGCGAAACGGAAAACCGGTGCCGATCAGCGCGTCGGCGATCTTGTCGCGGCTGGAAACGCGGATACGCTTGTCGTTCAGGTAGGCGCCGGCGCCGCGGGTGGCGGTGAACAATTCGTTTTTCACCGGGTCATAGATCACGCCCTGCTGCATCACGCCCTTGTGCTGCAGGCCGATCGATACGCAGTAGTGCGGCATGCCGTGGATGAAGTTGGTGGTGCCGTCGAGCGGGTCGATGATCCACACGTACTCGCCCTGCGAGCCCTTGGAAGCGCCCGATTCCTCGGCGAGGATCGCATGATTCGGGTAGGCTTCGCGCAATACCTCGATGATGGCGTTCTCGGCGGCGCGGTCGACCTCGGTGACAAAGTCGTTGCGACGCTTGGTTTCCACCTTGATCTGGTCGAGGTCGCGCGATCCGCGGTTGATGACGGTGCCGGCTTTGCGGGCAGCCTTCACCGCGGTGTTGAGCATCGGATGCATGTTCGGTCCGGCCTTCATGATTCACTGGACCCGTATTTTAGCCGACCCGGCTGTTTTCCCAGCTTTCCCGCCTTGCGCTTCTACCTTGACCTACACCACCGAATCCCCCCTCGCGCGCATCCGCATCGTGCTCTCGCAGACCAGCCACCCCGGCAACATCGGCTCGGCCGCGCGCGCGATGAAGACCATGGGCCTGTCGCAACTGGTGCTGGTGGCCCCGCGCCTGTTCCCGGCGTGGGAGGCCACCTCCCTGGCCGCCGGCGCCGACGATGTATTGAGCGGCGCCAGGGTCGTCGCCACCCTCGATGAAGCACTGGCCGGCTGCGCCTATTCGGTGGCCGCCAGCGCGCGCCCGCGCGAACTGGTCGCCGCCATCATGGATGCGCGCGAAGCGGCGGCCAGCGTGATTGAAGCCGCCGCCGATAGCGCACAGGACGTGGCGATCGTCTTCGGCAACGAAACCTCCGGCCTGTCCAACGAAGACGCGCGCCGCTGCAACGCCCTGGCGCACATTCCCGCCAACCCGGCCTACTCCTCGCTCAACCTCGCCGCCGCCGTACAGGTGTTCGCCTACGAATTGCGCATGGCGCTGGACCGCAGCGTGCCCAAACCCGCCGGCCCGCAGGACGTGCCGGCGACGCAAGACGAAGTCGACGGCCTGCTGGCCCACTGCGACAGTGCGCTCACCGAAATCGGTTTTCTCAAGCCGGACAATCCCGGGCGCCTGATGCCGCGCCTGCAAAAACTGTTCGGCCGCGCGCGCCTGGAAAAAGAGGAAGTGAATATCCTGCGCGGCATCCTGAACGCCGCCGTCGGCCATCGCCGCAAAGACTAAGGACTAGGCGGGCGCGAAGCCGTACAGCTTCTCCGCGTTGCGCACGTACACCGCTTCGCGCACCGCATCGTTCGGCCACCACGCTTCCAGCTCATCGACCAGGTCAATGTCGTCCGGCGGCGCGCTGTTGATGCCCGAGTGCGGCCAGTTGCTCGCCCACACGCAGCGGTCCGGCCGCGCGGCAAGCACCGCCCGCACCAGCGGCTGCATGTCGGTATGCGCCGGCACTGCCGGCGCGGCCACGTCCGAGAGCCGGTACCAGCTCGAAATCTTGGTCCAGCAATCGTCGCGCTGCGTCAGCAGTCGCTTGACCACCTGGAAGCCCGGCGACTCCACCCCTTCGCCGCCGCGCACCCGCCCGATATGGTCGAACACCAGCGGCACCGGGCAGGCGAACAGGCGCTGTTCCAGCCCGACCCAATCGTCTGCCTTGGTGATGTTGATCTCGATGTGCCAGCCATAAGGCTTGATGCGCGCGGCAATGCTCTCCAGCATCGCCGTGGTCGCCCCGGTGGGAAACTGGTCCATCAGGCGCGCGCCGACAAAGCCCGCCGCGTCCAGCATCTTCAATTCTGCTTCCGCAATCTCCGGATGAATCACCGCGATCGCCTTCAGGTTCTTGCGGTCGCCAGCGATGAAGTCTTTCGTGATCGTATTGTCGAAACCATACGGCGTGGCGTTGATCTGCACCCCGCGCTTCACGCCCATTTGCGCAAGCAGCGCCAGATAGTCCTCGCGCGAATGCTCCGCCGGCCGGTATTTGGCCGAGGCGGCCAGCGGATACTGGTCGAAGCGATCGAAGATGTGCGCGTGGCAATCGATGCTGCCGGCCGGCAGCGCGCGTTTTGGTTTGCGTTGGTCACTCATGGTCTGGCGTGAATTCAGTTGTCGATGACGATCTTCGCTTCGCGTCCGATCGCCTTCCATTTATCCAGGTCGGCGGCGACGAAGCGCGTGAACTGCGGCTGGCTCATTTCCATCATCTCCGCCCCCATGTCCTTGAAGGTCTTGCGCAGGTCGGGGTCGGCCAGCGCCTTCGCCAGCGCCTCGGTCAGCTTCGCTTCCACCGGCCTGGGCAGATTGGCGGGCGCGAACAAGCCGGTGAAAGTCACCGCCTCGAAATTCGGCACGCCCTGCTCGATCAGCGTCGCCACCTCCGGCAACAAGGGCGAGCGCACCCTGCCCAGTTGCGCCACCGCGCGAATGCGCCCGTCGCGGATGTATGGGAGGGAGGTGGAGAGCTGGTCGGTCATGCCGTCGATCTGCCCACCCAGCAGGTCGGTGAGCGCCGGGTTGCTGCCCTTGTAAGCCACCGCCACCGCGCGCAATTTGCTCTGGCGCACCATCAACTCCACCGCCAGGTGCTGCAGCGAGCCGATGCCCGAAGTGCCGATGTTCAGGCTGCGGTTCTGCGAATACGCCACCAGGTCCGCATAGGTTTTCACCGGCACCTGCACCGGCGTGGTCAGCACCAGCGCCACGCTTTGAATCGAGCCCAGCGCCGTCAGATTCTTCACCGGATCGAAGGGCACGTTTTTATACACCGCCGGCGCCGTCGTCACCGAGGCGGAGGAACCCAGCAGCAGGTTGTAGCCGTCCGGCGCCGCGTGCGCGGTGTAGGAAGAGCCCAGCATGCCGCCGGCGCCGGGGCGATTTTCCACCACCACCGGCTGGCCCAGGGCAATACCCAAGGGCTTGGCGAGTGCGCGCGCCGTCAGGTCGATGTTGCCGCCCGGCGCGTAAGGCACGACGAGGGTCAGCACATGATTCGGGTAAGCCTGCGCCTGCGCGGCCTGCGGTGCTAGCGTGGCCGCGCACAGCAGCGCGGCGGCGAGAGGTAATCGTCGCATTTTGTCTCCCGGTTCTTTTGGCTGCTGTTATTCGCAGTACGAAGGGTCGTGCCGATCCAGTTGCCGCAGCAGCGCCGGCCATTCCAGAATGCCGTAAGGCCGGCGCGTGGTCGGCTTGTACAGATGGTTGGTCAGGTCCACCACCGCCGGCGTCGGCAGCAGCACCTTGTCGCCGACGCAGGAAAGCGCCGCGATCTGCGCCTTGCACGAAAGCTCCAGCCGATAAATATTCGAAAACGCCTCGGGGATCGACGGCGCCACCGTCAGCAAGCCGTGGTTGCGCAGGATCAGCGCATCGGCGTCACCCAGGTCGCGCACCAGCCGCTCCTGCTCATCCATGTTCACCGCCACGCCTTCATAGTCGTGATAGCCGACCTTGGAAAAGCGCATCGAGGTTTGGGTCATCGGCAGCAGGCCGCACTCCATCGCGGAGACCGCCATCCCCGGCCAGGTGTGGGTATGGATGATGCACTTCACCTCCGGCCGCGCCTTGTGGATGGCGCTATGGATCACGAAGCCGGCGCGGTTGAAGTTGTACTGGAAGTCCGGCTTCATCAACACCTCGCCCTCGATGTTGATCTTGATCAGCGAAGAGGCGGTGATCTCCTCGTACAGCATGCCGTAGGCGTTGATCAGGAAGGCGCCCTCCTCGCCCGGCACCGCCACCGAAATGTGGTTGGCGATCATCTCCGCCATGCCGTACATCGCCACCAGCCGGTAGCATGCCGCCAGGTTGACGCGCGCGTCCCACTCCTCCGGGCTCACATGGGGCTGGGCACTGGGGATGACGAGTTTTTTCGAATACATGGCGCGCTTCCGGGAGGGGGAAAGCCCGCAAGGCTACTACGCATACGCTCCGCGTCAAGCCGTGACAGGTTATGCGCGTCATCCACCCCGCCGCTGCCCCCTCATGCACACCCGATTTGCTTATATACTGCGGCCCACTCGCAATCCGCCGCACACACGCCATGACCGCTTCCCGCTTCATCGTCCGCGCAACCACACTGAGCGCCAGCCTCGCGCTGGCCGGCTGTGGCCTGGCCAGCCTGATGCCCTTTCGCGGCGATGACACCGGCCACGTCCCGCCGCCGGAAAACGCCGTGCAATACCGCTGCGCCAAGAACGCCAGCTTCTACCTGCGCACCCTCTCCGACGGCGCCATGTGGGTGATCTACAACGACCGCCAGATCCGCCTCGACAAGGACGCAGCCAACCCCAAGCGCTTCAGCAACGGCGTCGCCGTGCTGGAAATGGACGGCGCCGGCGTGACGCTGAGCGACGGCCCGCAAATCAACTACAGCGCCTGCGCCATACCCGCCAAGAAATAAGCCGGGCACATCCTCAGCCGGCCAGCCTGAACACCGGCAACTGCCAGCCGTAGGCAATCGCCGCCAGGCGGATGCTGGCCACCGCCGCGATGCCCATGCCGAAAGCGGCTTCGCGCTTCACCCCGGCGCGCTGCAGCACCAGGTAAAGCACGATCCCGGCCACCGCCGCGCTGGCGTAAATGTCCTTGCGCAACAGCAGCGGCACCACCCCCGAGAGCACGTCGCGCAACACCCCGCCGGCACTCGCCGTCATCGTGCCCATCAGCACCACGATCAGCGGCGACAGCCCGCGCTGTTCCGCCACCTGCGCCCCGGTGATGGCGAACAGCGCCAGCCCCAGCGCATCGGCGATCAGCAGCGCATTGGCGGCCGGCGCCACCATCGTGCCGCCGGCAAACGTGAGCAGCGCCGCCGCCAGGATCACCATCAGGTAGCGCGAATCGGCGATCCAGAACACCGGGTGCCGGTCCATCAGCATGTCGCGCAGGGTGCCGCCGCCGATCGCCGTCACCGAGGCCAGCACCACCACCCCCAGCAGGTCCAGCCCCAGGCGCCCCGCCGCCAGCGCGCCGCTGACGGCAAAAACCGCCACGCCCAGCAGGTCGAGTATGTAAAGAAACATGAAAAATTTTCCGCCTACCATCCCTTGAGAGCCCATTTTAACGGGCATGCGCATTGCTGCTTTCAGGAGCGGAGTTCCAACCACGCCACAGGAGAAAATCATGCTCAATTCACAACACTTAAGCCGCCTGCTTGGCGCCGCCGTGCTCGGCGCCCTTTGCAGCGCCTACGCCTATGCCGACAGCGGCAAGCTGCACGCCAACGACTGGTCATGGATGGAAAAAGTGGCGCGCGCAGACGCCGCCGAAATCCGCGCCGGCCAGCTCGCGCAGTCCAAGGCCGTGAGCCCGCAGGTGCGCGCCTTCGCCGAAAAAATGGTCGCCGACCATACCAAGACCAGCACCGAACTGAAGGCACTGGCCTCCGACAAGGGCGTGTTCCTGCCGGATGAACCGGATGCCGCCCACAAAAGCGACTACGCCAAACTGCAGCGATTGACCGGCCCCAAGTTCGACGAGCAATACATGGAGCGCGCCGGGGTGAACGACCACAAGGCCGCCGTCGCGCTGTTCAAACGCGGCACCACCAGCCTCTACGACCCCGACGTCAAGGCCTTCGCCCAGAACACCCTGCCGGCGATCCAGCACCACTACGAGATGGCCCAGGGCCTGGAGCAGTAAGCAACGGCCGCGCGTTCGACACGCACCCGCAGCCGCGGCACCAAGCCGCGGCTTTTTTCATCCCGCTCACATCACCCCGAATTCCTGCGCCAGCACCGCCAGCCCAGTCACCGCGCCGAACGCCCATAGCGGATTGCGCGCGCTGAACACCACAAAGGCCGCCGTCGCCAGGCTGAACGCCACCAGCAGATTGTTCGTATCGGCGGTGCGCATCATCGCCACGCCGCTGGCCAAAATCAGCCCTAGCGCCACCGGCACCATCGCCTCCTTGAACAGCTTGATCGCCCGGCTGCCCGAGTAGCGCTTGAGCAGCCGGTTCACCGTAAAAGTGATCAGGCAGGAAGGCGTCATCGCGGCCAGTGTCGCCACCGCCAGCCCCGCCAGCCCGGAAAGCTGCCAGCCGATCAGGCTGATCATGATGATGTTCGGCCCCGGCGCCGCGTTCGACACCGCGAAAATATCGGAGAAGGTCGCATCACTCATCCAGCCGCGCAGTTCCACCACCTGCCGGTGCACCTCCGGCAGCAACGCATTCACCCCGCCGAAAGAAAACGCGGACAGCAGCGCGAACACCTGCGCAATCTGCAACAACATGCCGGCGTTCATGCGCGCTTCTCCAGCATCGCCGCGATGATGCTCAAGGGCACCGCCG
>DATAZV010000220.1:0-2236 GCA_036271855.1 Burkholderiales bacterium | reverse complement strand
GGGCCTGGCGGGACATGGCGTCCTGCAGAGCCTCCGGGATGGCGACATCACGGATTTCCACCGAGCTCACCGATACACCCCAGGGGGCGGTTTTCTGGGCGATCTCGTTCTTCAGTTGCTCGTCGGCGTCCTTGCGGTCGGATAGCAGCGCCCCCAGCATCGAGGAGCCGATCATCTCGCGCAGCGAAGTCTGGGCCACGCGGTCCAGCGCCTCGCGGTAATGGGTGATGGCGAGCGCCGCTTTTTCGGCATCGTGCACATGCCAGAAAATGATCGCGTCGACATTCACCGGCACCGTGTCCTTGGTCAGCGCCTGCTCGGCGTTGAAGGCGGTGGTCTGGATGCGCCCATCGACCACCGCGACCACGTTGTCGATCACCGGGATGATGGCGAACATGCCCGGCCCCTTGACGCTTTGCAGCTTGCCCATGCGCAGGATGACGAATTTCTCCCAGGTGTTGGCCATTTTCAGCGACAGCGCCACCACCGCGGCGAGCAGGAAAAACGGTGCCGCCAGGTACGGGTTTGTCCATCCGCCCGCCGCCACACCGGCCAGCGCAAGCACGAAAACGATAAACGAGGTGACTGCATTCATCTGCATGCTCCCTGAAGACACAAGGAACTGCCGCGCAACCGCCGCGGGCAGCGCGCTTTGATCACTCCGGGGCGTGGCTGCCACGCGCTGTCGAAGATGGCCTTCGGGGCGCCGTGGGGCGGGACATGGTAAACATAGCGCTTTGTACTCTTGCCGACAGTGCGTTCGCGCACACAGCGCCGCACTCGCCGCGCGCGGGAAAATCAGCCGGCGGGTGGCGCAGGCTGACCTTCAGCGGGCTTGTCCCCTGAACTACTTTTTCTTGGGGTCGGCGCCGCCGCTTTTGCCGCCGGTGCTGCCCCACGGCAGGGCCGGCGTGGCCGGCTTGGGCGGTTGCTTCGGTTTCTTGGCTTCGCGATTGCTGCGCACCTGACCTTTGGCCATGGATATTCCATTCATTGTATTTGCTGTCTGCCGGGTGGCATGGCGGCAGGATACGCGCTATCGCCGCAGCGGGGTGGAATATCGCCAGCGGCGCGGCGCACGCACTGGCAGCGACCCTCCTTGCACTGTCGCGCCGGGCCGTGCATGAACTGCATTAGGGCTTGCGCGCGCGCCGCCGCGCGCGCTTGCGTTAATCTTTCGCTTTTGGCGATGGGCCGCCGTCCGCGGGAACAGCGGGCGGCAGAGGCGCATCGACCCCGAGAGGACAGGAGACATGAAACACCCGACCCGCGCGCCGCTGCGCGCCGCATTGGCGCTGGGCGCCGCCATCAGCCTGCTCTGCGCCGGCAGCGCCTTCGCGCAGGCCTACCCGAATCACCCGATCCGCATGATCGCGCCCTACGAGCCCGGTGGCGGGGTCGACATCATGGCGCGCCTGGTGGCCAAGCAGCTGGGTGAGGCGATCGGCCAGACCGTCACGGTGGAAAACCGCCCCGGCGCCGGCGGCGTGGTCGGCACCCAGGTGGTGGTGTCGGCGCCGGCCGACGGCTACACCCTGGTGCTGGCCTCGACTTCGCCGATCGCGGTGGCGCCCTTCCTGGTGAAAAACCTGAGCTACGACCCGCTCAAGGACCTGGCGCCGGTGACCATGGTGGCCAGCTCCCCGGCGCTCCTGCTGGTGCGGCCCGATTCGACCATCCACAGCGTCGCCGAGTTGATCGCCCAGGCCAAGGCGCAGCCCGGCAAGCTGACCTTTTCCTCCTCCGGCATCGGCGGCACCGCGCACCTGTCGGCGCAACTGCTCAAGGTGATGACCGGCGTCGACATGCTGCACGTGCCCTACAAGGGTACGGCGCCGGCCACCACGGCGCTGCTGGCGGGCGACGTCACCATCAGCTTCACCGACGTGGTGGCAGGCCTGCGCTATGTGCAGGGCGGGCAGTTGCGCGGCGTCGCCGTCACCAGCGCCAAGCGCCTGCCGCTGCTGCCGAACATGCCGACGGTGGGTGAAACCGTGCCGGGTTACGTCGCCGGGGTCTGGTACGGCATGTTCGCCCCGGCGAAAACGCCGCCGGCCATCATCGCCACGCTGGGCCGCGCGATGGACAAGGCGATGCACACCCCGGAGATGGTGCAGAACCTGAGCGGGCAGGGCACCATCCTGGGCAGCGGCACGCCGGAGGACTTCACCAAATTCATCCGCGAAGAAACCGCCCGCTGGGGCAAGGTGATGCAGGCCTCGGGGATCAAGCCGGA
>DATAZV010000219.1:0-3432 GCA_036271855.1 Burkholderiales bacterium | reverse complement strand
CCATGGTGCCGCAGGCATAGGGCTTGAAAGCGATGCCTGATGATATCCAGTTCTCGCCCACGCCTTGCATCATGGCGGCGATGTCGCCTTCATTGGTGTTGGCGAAGGCGTGGAAAAAACTGTGCTCGCCCTCGAACAGGGTGCGCGGCCCGGTGAAACCGGCCTGCGCCATGCGCGCCGCGCGATAGCCCGACTGCGCCGCCCAGCCCGGATGCATGCGCTTGGTCCAGGCGCCCTCGGCCAGGTATTCGATGATCCCCGAAGCCATGCTGCCGGCGATGCCCAGCGCATTGACCCATTGCTGCTTCGACAGGTTCAGCGCGGTTGCCACGCCGGCGGCCGCGCCCAGGGCGCCGAATACCGCCGTCGGGTGAAAGCCCGCCTTGTGGGTGCGTGTCGGCGCCACGATCGGCAGGCGGCAGGTCAGCTCGCAGCCGACGGCGATGCCGCGCATCATGTCGGCGCCGGACAGCTTGTGCTGCTCGGCGGCGGCCAGCAGGGCGGGAATGATCACCGCGCCCGCATGCACCGGGCCGCCTTCGAAGGTGTCATCGTAGTCTTCGCCGTGGGAGGCGGTGCCGTTGCACAGCGCGGCGGTAGCCAGGTTCCATGCCCCGGCATGGCCGATCATGGTGCAGGCCCCGGCCTCGCTGGTGGCGGCGACGGTGGCCTTGACGTAGTCGGCATTGCGCGCGGCCACGCACAGGCCCGCGATGTCGGTCAGCACCGCCTCGCACATGGTGGCGAGCTTGGGCGGCAGGACGGCGGGCGTGCCGGCAAAGGCCTGGGCCAGTTGTTCGGAAACGGAGACTTGGGGCAGGTTTTTCATGATGCGCTCGAAATGGTGCGAAGGCGGCCGGCGCTGCGCCGGCTGCTTCAGAAAGCCTAGTCGGTCAGCTGGATTTTGTTGGCGCGCGCCACCTTGGTCCAGTGCGCGACTTCCGCTGCGATGTACTTGCCGAACTGGTCCGGGCTCATCGGCATGGTATCGAGGGCCTCCGAGGATAACTTTTCCTTGAAGTCGGGCGCGGCGAGAATCTTGTTCATCTCGGTATTGAGTTTGGTGACGATCGGCTGCGGCAGCTTGGCCGGGCCGACGATGCCGTACCAGGTCAGGCCCTCGAAATCGTCATAGCCCAGTTCCTTGAAGGTCGGCACATCGGGCAGGATCGGGTGGCGCCTGGCGCCGGTCACCGCCAGCGGACGCGCCGCGCCCGAGCGCACGTGCGGCATGCCCGCCGCCAGGCCGGGAAAAATCGACATCACCTGGCCGCCCATCAGGTCGATGAAGGCCTGGCCGATGCTGCGGTAGGGCACCGACAGGCTGGGGAAATTCGCCGCCGCCTTGAACTGCTCCATCACCAGGTGGTTCAGCGTGCCCTTGCCCGAGGTGCCGTAATTCATTTCGCCGGCATGGGCGCGCGCATAGGCGACGAACTCGCCCACCGTTTTCACCGGCAGGGAAGAGCGCACGATCAGCAGGTTGGGGGTGCCGCCGATCATCCCGATCGGCGAAAAATCCTTGATCGCGTCATACGGCACCTTTTTCACCGCCGGGTTGGTGGCATGGGTGGCGACGTAGCCGATCTCCAGGGTGTAGCCGTCGGCGGGCGCACGCGCCGCGGTCTCGGTCGCGATTGCCCCGCCGGCGCCTGCGATGTTGTCGATCACCACCGGCTGGCCCAGGGCCTTGCCCAGGCGGTCGGCGAGAATACGCCCGATCAGGTCGACGCCGCCGCCCGGCGCCTGCGGCGCGATCAGGCGGATCGCATGATTGGGATAGGCATCCTGTGCACCGGCTGAAAGGCTGCCGGCAGCCAGCGCGATTGCGGCTATGCCCATGGCAAGGCGCGCCAGGCGCGCCGGGGAGCGGGAGGGGGTAATTTTCATGGGGCGCGATTATGGCATGCGTGCGCAGGCTGCCCAAGCGCAAATGCGGAATAAGAAAAAGCGTCGGAGCCTGGTTGCGAAGATGGCAGGGCGGTCTGGGAAAGGGCGCGCGGTTTTTGCCGCGCGCCCCGGTACGGCGGGGTTACAGGTTGTTCAGTTCGACGTTGATCGAATCCTGCAGGCGGTGGACCCAGCCGTTGTAATTGCGGTGAATGCTCTTGCCGTCGTAATTCAGGTTGCTGCTTTCCTTGTAGGCGATGCTGTAGGTTTTGGTGTTGTAGGCGATCTCCACCACCGCCTGATGGGTACGCAGGTCAAGCGTGGCCAGCACGGAGTTCGGGCCCTGTTCCTTGAGCACCCAGCCCAGATGCGTGGCGCCGCGGACGATCGCCAGATGCACGTCCTTGAGTCCGGCGTTTTTGACGTTCGTACTGATCGGCTGCTCTGGCACGGAATAGATCGGCTGCGACGTACAGGCTCCGAGCATGACGGCGCAAAAAAGCGCCGCGACGAGTTTGCTTTTCATTGTTTTGCCTCCTTGATGGCGGTATGTAGTTGAATTGGCCGCCGCGATAAAACTTGCGGCAGCCGCGCGCATCTTACCCAAATATTGGCCAAATCCACACCCGCGCGGCGCAGCCGCCGATGCCGCGGGCGGCACAGTCCTAGCGCACCTGCTTTTGCGCCGCTTGGAGATCGCGCTGCGCGCGGTTTTCGGCATTGCGCGCCGTCGAGAGGCGCTGCTGGGTGGCGATGACTTCCCGGTGCGCGGTATCGAGTTCGACCTGGGCGGCCCTGAGAGTGTCCTCGGCCCGCTTCAGGCGCCGGTCGGCCTGCTGTGCCGCGGACTGCGCGTGTCCGGTTTCGCGGTTTGCGGCATCTGCCGCACGGCGCGCCTGTTCAAGCGGGCTGGTATCCAGCGGCTGGGCCGGGCTCACCGCCGGCGTCAGCAATAGCGCCAGCAGGAGCGCCGGGCGCAGGGGCAGAAGGCTGATCTTGAAGTCCGCAATTTGCATAGGGACAATTATTGCATGGCTGATTCCGGCGCTTCACTAATCGCCAAAATTCACCCACTTTGAGGGCTTGGCGACGGGTGTGAGCAAGAAAATCACATTTCGCACGTCATTGGTGCGCATAATTTACTTGATGCACAAATTATGTGCATTCCTTGCGGGCTGATTTGGTGCGTCCTTGTGGCACAATGCGCGACGGCTTTTTCGGCCCATTTTTGTGCGGACTTTTCGGCAGATTCCTGTTTTTCGCAGGTGCCGACGGGCGCTTGAGAGGGCCGGCTCGCCCTCTGCTTTGGGTCAAACGCGTGGCACAGAAAGTGCTTTTCCCTCTCGGCGCTTGAACCACACCCGTGACTCGCTTTTATCGAACTACCAGGAGATATAAAAATGGCAACGACTGCCAAAGATGTCTTGAAAATGGCCAAAGACAACGAAGTCAAGTTCGTTGACTTTCGTTTTACCGACACCAAGGGCAAGGAACAGCACGTTTCCGTGCCGGTGAAGGCTTTCGACGAGGACAAATTCATCG
>DATAZV010000218.1:0-6581 GCA_036271855.1 Burkholderiales bacterium | reverse complement strand
CTGGCTGTTGGCCCAGGCAAAGATCAGCGGCGCCACCCCGCCGGCGGCGATGTGCAGCTTTTCGGTATTCAGGGCCTCGTTCATCGCCTGGCCGCTGTTGATCGCCTGCCAGGTCACCTTGATGTCGCCCAGTCCCGCCGCCTTGGCATACTTCTCGATCAGCTTTTGCTCCTTCATCACAATCAGATTGAGGTAGCCGATGCCCGGCTGCTGGGCGATCACCAGTTCCTTCAACTCGGCCGCGGCAGGCGGGCTCGAAAATGCCAGCGCCGCGCCCAGCAGGGCGGGCAGCGAAAGCAGCATCGAAAAAAAAGCCAGCGGGCTGCGCGCGCGGCCATCGCCGCCGAAAAAGGCGCGCGGCCTTGGCGGGCAAAGCGTGAACATGATGAGGGCCTCCGTCTAATATTATTGGGGTCCCGCAAAGTCTTGCGAGCCATCGCGCGCCCGCGAAAGCCGGCGACGAAGGGAGTATTTCACATTAAAATGCATTTGTCATAGATATAGGCCATCTAAAACAATGGGTTTTAGGGACAATGCCGCAACCGGAGGGCCAATTGTGAGTTGGCCGGCCACCCCGTCCCGGACAATCCTTTCGGCCCATGGATTCGATAATCTTTCGGGAGGCCGGTAGGGCACGCTCGCGCACCTGCAACATTTCGTGCGCTTGCGGCCTGCCAGGTGCATCATGTGCGGCGCGCGGCGCGAAGCGTTGCGCGCCGCCGCAACCCGACAACAATCATCAAAAAACCTTGAATATCGCCATCATCGGCGGTGGCACCGCGGGCGCGGCTGCCGCCCTGTTTCTCTCGCGCGACGGCCACCGTGTGGAGTTGCACGAGCGCGTGCCCGAACCGGTGCCGGTGGGTGCCGGGCTGCTGATCCAGCCCACTGGCTTAAGCGTGCTGCGCGCGCTCGGCCTGGCTGACGAAATACTCGCCAAGGGCGCGCCGGTCTACCAGCTCTATGGCACCAGCCACAGCGGCCGGGTGGTGATGAACCTCGACTACACCGACTGGCTGGAAGGCGCCTGCGGCATCGGCCTGCATCGTGGCGTGCTGTTTCAGGCCTTGTGGGAAGGACTGCAAAAGGCCGGCGTTACCGTGCATACGGGCAGCGAAATCACCGGCGTGGAAGATGACGGCCGCCAGGTGACGCTGCGCCGCGGTGAGGCGGTGCTCGGCCCCTACGACGTGGTGGTGGTGGCTGACGGCACCCGCTCCGCGCTGCGCCCGGGCTTGGGCGTCCGCCACCGCGCCCAGCCCTACCCCTGGGGCGCCTTGTGGGCCATCGTGCCCGATGCGCAACAGGAATTCCGCGGCTGCCTGCGCCAGTGGTACCGGCACGCCGGGCAGATGCTCGGAGTGATGCCCACCGGCGTGGCGCCGGGCAGCCATACGCCGGTGGTCAGCCTGTTCTGGAGCCTGCGGGCCGACCGCCTGGAGCGTTGGCGAACGGCCGGCCTTGCGGCATGGAAGCGCGAGGTGGCCGACCTGGCGCCCGAAGTGCGCGGCCTGCTGGGGCATATCGGCCGGCCCGAGCAAATGACCTGGGCCGGCTATTCGGACGTGGTGATGCGCCGCTGGCACAGCGGGCGGGTGGTGTTGATCGGCGATTGCGCGCACGCGATGAGCCCGCAACTGGGGCAGGGCGCGAACCTGGCGCTGATCGACGCCCAGGTGCTGGCCGCCTGCCTGCGCGAACATCCGGAGCAGCCGGCGCAGGCGCTGGCGGCCTATACGAAATCACGCCGCGCGCATTTGCGTTTTTATCAGCGCGCCAGCCGCTGGCTGACGCCGGTCTATCAGTCCGATGCCCGACTGATACCGGCGCTGCGCGACGCGTTTTCGCACCTCAGCAACAAGCTGCCGCCGGTGCGCGCCAATATGCTCGATACCCTGGTGGGGGTGAAAGCGGGATTCCTGACCGGGCGCTTCAGCGGCGCGACGGAGCCGGCGCCGGGCGTTGCGGCCCCATCGTCCGCTGCCGAATCAGCGGTGCTGATCCAGCGCGACGACCCCACGGCGCAGACCGGGAAGAGCTAGGCCCTAGCGCGGCAGCTCGGTCGCGCCCATCAGGAATTCATCGACCGCGCGGGCACACTGGCGGCCCTCGCGGATCGCCCATACCACCAGCGACTGGCCGCGGCGCATGTCGCCGGCGGCGAACACCTTGCCCACCGAGGTTTTGTAGGCGTTCTCGCCTTCGGTGGAAGCGCGGGCGTTGCTGCGCTGGTCCTTTTCCACGCCGAAGGCGTCGAGCACGCTGCCCACCGGCGAGACAAAGCCCATCGCCAGCAGCACCAGGTCGGCCTTGATCTCGAATTCGGAATTCGGCACTTCGCTCATCTTGCCGTCTTTCCATTCCAGGCGCGCGCCGACCAGCTTTTCGACCTTGCCATTGCTGCCCTCGAAGCGCTTGGTGCCGACGCTCCAGTCGCGCTCGCAGCCTTCTTCGTGGCTGGAGGAAGTGCGCAGCTTGGTCGGCCAGTAGGGCCACACCAGCGGCTTGTTTTCCTGCTCGGGCGGCTGCGGCAGGAGTTCGAACTGGGTAACGGCACTGGCGCCGTGACGGTTCGAGGTGCCGACACAGTCGGAGCCGGTGTCGCCGCCGCCGATCACCACCACGCTCTTGCCCGTGGCCATGATCTGGTCGGCCAGCTTGTCGCCGGCGTTGACCTTGTTTTGCAGCGGCAGGAATTCCATCGCGAAATGGATGCCGTTCAGCTCCCGCCCCGGCACCGGCAGGTCGCGCGGCTGCTCGGCGCCGCCGGCGATCACCACAGCGTCGAAATCGGCCATCAGTTGCTTAGCCGATACGGTTTCCTTCGAATAGTCCGCAATGCGCGGGTCGGCCTTTTTGTCGCCGATGAACACGCTGGTGCGAAAGGTGACGCCCTCGGCCTTCATCTGATCGACGCGGCGGTCAATGTGCGTCTTTTCCATCTTGAAGTCGGGAATGCCGTAACGCATCAGGCCGCCGATGCGGTCGTTCTTTTCGAACACCGTGACTTCATGCCCTGCGCGCCCCAGTTGCTGCGCGGCGGCCAGGCCGGCGGGGCCGGAACCGACCACGGCAACCTTCTTGCCGGTCTTGTGCTTGGCCGGCAGCGGTGCCACCCAGCCACTCTCCCAGCCCTTGTCGATGATGAAGTGCTCGATCGACTTGATGCCGACCGGCAGTTCGTTGATGCCAAGCGTGCAGGCGGATTCGCAGGGTGCCGGGCAGATGCGCCCGGTGAACTCGGGGAAGTTGTTGGTCGAGTGCAGGACATCTAGCGCCTCGCGCCAGTTGCCCTTGAACACCAGGTCGTTCCAGTCGGGAATGATGTTGTTGACCGGGCAGCCGTTGTTGCAAAACGGGATGCCGCAATCCATGCAGCGCGCGCCCTGCACCTTGGCTTCGGCATCGCTCAAATGCATCACGAACTCTTTGTAGTGATGCTTGCGCTCGGCCGGCGCCTGATAGGTCTCTTCCTGACGTTCGAATTCGAGGAAGCCCGTAACTTTACCCATGATCTTTTCCCTTGATTACCACTGGAGGCAAGGCGGTGGCACGGACAGCGCTTTTGCTTTCAGGCGCCGTCCGGTCCCGCATGCTTTGTTGATTAGGCTGCGACCTTTTCCTGTTTGGCGCCCTTCTTTTGCGCTTCGGCCCACAACTCGCCAAGCGCGCGCTTGTACTCGGTCGGGAACACCTTGACGAACTTGGTGCGCTCGTTGTTCCAGTCGTCGAGGATGTTGCGCGCGCGGGTCGAGCCGGTGTACTTGAAGTGTTTTTCCACCAGGTGCTTGAGCATGGTCTCGTCGGTCTCGCGCTCGCCGTTGCGCGACAGGCTGTGCCAGCCCGCGCGGTCGGTCTTCACCTGCTCGGCGTGCGGCACCACCTTGTCCAGCGCCACCATCGCCATGTTGCAGCGCTTGTTGAAGTCACCATCCGGGTCGTAGACATAGGCCAGGCCGCCGGACATGCCGGCGGCGAAATTGCGCCCGGTGATGCCCAGCACCACCACGGTGCCGCCGGTCATGTATTCGCAACCATGATCGCCGGTACCTTCCACCACCGCATTGGCGCCGGAGTTGCGCACCGCGAAACGCTCGCCGCCGACACCGTTGAAATAGGCCTCGCCAACGATGGCGCCGTAAAGCACGGTGTTGCCGACGATGATGTTGTCCACCGCCCAGCCGCGGAATTCGGTGTTCGGGCGCACGATGATGCGCCCGCCGGACAGGCCCTTGCCGACATAGTCATTCGCTTCGCCCACCAGATCGATGGTGGTGCCGTGGGTGAGGAAGGCGCCGACCGACTGGCCGGCAGTGCCCTGCAACTGGATGTGGATGGTGTCGTCCGGCAGGCCCTCATGGCCGTAACGCCGCGCCACCTCTCCCGACAGCATGGCGCCGACGGTGCGGTTGACGTTGCGAATCGGCTGGATGAAGGAAACCTTCTCGCCCTTTTCCAGCGCCGGCTTGGCCAGTTCGATCAGCTTGTTGTCCAGCGCCTTGGCGAGACCATGGTCCTGCTCGGCCACCTGGCGGCGCGGCTCGGATTCCGGCACATTGGGCAAATGGAAAATGCGCGCGAAGTCCAGGCCGCTGGCCTTCCAGTGGGCAATTGCGCGGGCGCGATCGAGCAGGTCGGCGCGGCCGATCATCTCGTCGAATTTCTTGATGCCCAGCTGCGCCATGATCTGGCGCACTTCCTCGGCGACGAAGAAAAAGAAGTTGACCACGTGCTCGGGCTGGCCGGTGAATTTCTTGCGCAACACCGGGTCTTGCGTGGCCACGCCCACCGGGCAGGTGTTGAGGTGGCACTTGCGCATCATGATGCAGCCGGAGGCCACCAGGGGCGCGGTGGCGAAGCCGAACTCGTCGGCGCCGAGCAGCGCACCGATCACCACGTCGCGGCCGGTCTTCATCTGGCCGTCGGCTTGCACACGGATGCGCGAGCGCAGGCGGTTGAGCACCAGGGTCTGCTGCGTTTCGGCCAGGCCCAGTTCCCAGGGCGTGCCGGCATGCTTGATGGAGGACAGCGGCGAAGCGCCGGTGCCGCCGTCGTGACCGGCGATCACCACGTGATCGGCCTTGGCCTTGGCCACGCCGGCGGCCACCGTGCCGACACCGACTTCCGACACCAGCTTGACGGAGATGGAGGCGCGCGAATTGGCGTTTTTCAAGTCGTGGATCAGCTGCGCCAGATCCTCGATCGAATAGATGTCGTGGTGCGGCGGCGGCGAGATCAAACCCACGCCAGGAACCGAGAAGCGCAGCTTGGCGATGTATTCGTTGACCTTGGTGCCGGGCAGCTGGCCGCCTTCGCCGGGCTTGGCGCCCTGCGCCATCTTGATCTGGATCTGCTCGGCCGAGACCAGATATTCCGCGGTGACGCCGAAGCGGCCGGAGGCGACTTGCTTGATCTTCGAGCGCAGCGAATCGCCTTCCTTCAGCACGGTGTCGCGCACGATGGCTTCGTCGCCGAGGATCGAGGCCACGGTCTCGCCCGCCTTGATCGGGATGCCGCGCAGTTCGCGGCGATAGCGGTTTTCGTCCTCGCCGCCTTCGCCGGTGTTGGACTTGCCGCCGATGCGGTTCATCGCGATCGCCAGCGTGGTATGCGCCTCGGTGGAGATCGAGCCCAGCGACATGGCCCCGGTGGCAAAGCGCTTGACGATGTCTTTCGCCGATTCGACTTCGTCGATCGGAATCGCCTTGGCCGGGTCGAACTTGAATTCGAACAGCCCGCGCAGGGTCATGTGGCGACGCGACTGGTCGTTGATGATCTGCGCGTATTCCTTGTAGGTGCCGAAGTTGTTGGAACGCGCCGAATGCTGCAGCTTGGCGATGGCGTCCGGGTTCCACATGTGTTCTTCGCCGCGCACGCGGTAGGCGTATTCGCCGCCGGCGTCCAGCGCATTGGCCAGTACCGGGTCTTCGCCGAAGGCCTGCCGGTGCAAACGGATCGCCTCTTCGGCCACCTGGAAGATGCCGATGCCTTCGACCTTGGAGGCGGTGCCCTTGAAGTACTTGTCGACCAGCGCCGAGTTCAGGCCGATGGCTTCGAAGATCTGCGCGCCGCAATAGCTCATGTAGGTGGAAATCCCCATCTTGGAGAACACCTTGAGCAGGCCCTTGCCCACCGCCTTCTGGTAGTTGTAGATCGCCTTGTCGGGCGACAGCGCGCCCGGCAGGCCGCTGGCCATCTCGGCCAGGGTTTGCAGCGCGAGGTAGGGATGGATGGCTTCGGCGCCGTAGCCGGCCAGCAGGGCAATGTGATGCACTTCGCGCGCCGAGCCGGTTTCGGTGACCAGGCCGGTGGTCGAGCGCAGGCCGCGCGCGATCAGGTGCTGGTGCACGGCGGAGGTGGCGAGCAGCGCGGGAATGGCGACGTGCTGCGCGTCCATGCCGCGGTCGGAGACGATCAGGATGTTGTGCCCGGTCTTGATCGCGTCGACCGCTTCGGCGCACAGGGAGGCCAGGCGCGCTTCGATGCCGGCCTTGCCCCAGGCGATGGGATAGCAGATGTCCAGCGTATAGGACTTGAACTTGCCGCCGGTGTGCTTGTTGATATGGCGGATCTTCGCCATG
>DATAZV010000217.1:0-5433 GCA_036271855.1 Burkholderiales bacterium | reverse complement strand
GACGCCGCAGGCGCAAAGGCAGGCCGCCAGCAGCGTGGCGCCAAGCAGGGTAAGGGAGGTTTTCATCCGGATTCCTTTTTCTGGTTCTGCCTAGCGGATCGGTGCTTTGGGCGCGACAAAGCCGGTCTCGCCCGGACCGGGCACGCCCGGCTGCGGGCCGAACAGGATGGCGCCGGGATCATCGCCCAGCCGGTCGACTGCGCGGTCGATGGTGCGCGCGCTGCGGCCGGCATCGTCCATGAATGTATTGGTTTTCGTCAGGGTGCCGTTTTCGAAGGCATCGGCCGCGCGCCCCACCTGGTCGGCGCTGACGGCGATGCGGTCGACTGCGTCGACCCTGTGGTCCAGGTCCTGCGCCAGCTTGGTGATCGAGGTCATGGTGTCGTTGGCCGAGAGCAGGGTCTGGCGGCCGGCGGCGGCCAGCGCCGAAACGTTGCGCGCCGCCGGCTGCACTTCGTCGACCAGCACGCCGACTTTCGCCGACACCGCCTGCAGGTTGGTCAGGGTGCCGGTGAGCAGGCGCTGGTTGTTTTCACTGAGCAACTGGTTGAACTCGTCGGCGGCGGTGGAAAGCTTGGCGACCAGGCCTTCGCCGGAAGCGCTGACGCGGTCCAGCAGCGAGGGCCGGATGACCAGGCGTGCCGAGGGCGGCAGGGGTTTGGGGTCCTTCGCGTTGGCGTCGGCGTCGAGCTGGATGAAGGCCAGCCCGGTCAGGCCCTGCATGCCGAGCTCGGCGAAAGTGGCGGTGGTCACCGGCGTATTCGGCTGGATGCCGACCTGCACCAGTATCTGCCCCACCTTTTGCGTGTCGAATTCGATCGCCTCGACCTTGCCCACCTCCATGCCGCGATAGCGCACCGCCGCCTGCGGGTTCAGGCCGGCGACCGAGCCGTTGGTCACCAGCGTATAGCTGACCCGCTCGGTAGTGTCGCGATTGAGCCACATCGCGGTGGCGACGATGGCGATGGTCAGCAGCACGGTGAAAATGCCGGCGATCAGGGCGTGGGAGCGGTTTTCCATGTTGGCCTCTCTATACCACAAAGGGGTATTCGCGGATCACCTCGATGGCGCGCTGGGCACGGTCGCCGAGGAAGAATTTCTTGATGAAGGGGTGCGGCACGGCGATCACATCGCGCACCGGCGCGTTGATCAGCACGCGCTGGTCGGCCAGCACGGCGACGCTGGTGGAAAGCTCGAACAGGGTGTCGAGGTCGTGGGTCACCATCACCACCGTCAGCTTCAGTTCGCGGTGCAGGTCGCGGATCAGGGCGACGAAGGAGTCGGAGCGGTCCGGGTCCAGCCCGGCGGTGGGCTCGTCGAGAAACAGCAGTTCCGGCTCCAGGGCCAGCGCGCGCGCCAGGGCGATGCGCTTGACCATGCCGCCGGAGAGGTCCGCCGGCATCGCGTTGGCGTGGCGCGCCTCGATGCCGACCATGGCGAGTTTCATCAGCACGATTTCGCGGATCAGTTCCTCGTCGAAGCATTGCAGCTCGCGCAAGGGGAGGGCCAGGTTGTCGAACACCGGCAGGGCCGAATACAGCGCGCCTTCCTGGAACAGCACGCCCCAGCGGTTGCGCAGCGCCTGCATGCCGTCGCGGTCGAGACCGTCGATGCGCTCGCCGAACAGGGACACCGAACCCTGGTTCGGCGTCTCCAGCCCGAGCATCTGGCGCAGCAGGGTGGTCTTGCCCGAACCCGAGCCGCCCACCAGCGCCAGGATTTCGCCGGTGCGCACCTTCAGGTCGAGGTTGCGGTGGACCACGAAATCGCCGAACTTGGTCCACAGGCCGGCGATGTCGATGATGTATTTGCCGTCCCAGGTCATGGCTATATACCGACGTTGGAAAAAGCAATGGCGAACACCGCGTCGGCCAGGATCACCACGGTGATCGAAGCCACCACGGAGCTGGTGGTGCCCTGCCCCAGGCTCTCGGTGTTGGGCTCGATGCGCAGGCCGAAGTGACAAGCCACCAGCGCGATCAGCGCGCCAAACACCACGCCTTTGCCGATGCCGATGTACAGGTTGACCACCTTCACCGCCGCCGGCAGGGCATTGAAAAAATACGACATCGACAGGCCCAGTTGCAGCTTCGCCGCCACCATGCCGCCGAGGATGGAAACCGCATCGGTCCAGAGCACCAGCAGCGGCAAGGCAATCGCCAGGGCCACTACCTTGGGCATCAACAGGCGAAAGCCGTGCGGGATGCCCATTACGGTCAAGGCGTCCAGCTCTTCCGTGACCCGCATCACGCCCAGCGAGGCGGTCATGGCCGAACCGGAGCGCCCGGCGACAAGAATGGCGGCCAGCACCGGCCCCAGTTCGCGGATGATCGCCAGGCCCAGCAGGTCGACGATGAATATGTCGGCGCCGAACTGCTTGAGCTGCCGCGCCGACAGGTAGGACAGCACGATGCCGATCAGGAAGCCCACCAGGGCGGTAATGCCGAGGGCCTGGGTGCCGCTGCGAAACAGGTTGGCGGAGATCTCGCGCCACGGCCCGGCCTGCGGCTTGCGCGCGAAACGGGCCAGGTCGATCGACAATTGCCCCAGCAGGCGCACGAAGCCGGCCAGGTGGTCGGCGAACAAAAACAACTCGTGGCCGATGAAGACGAACAAGGCGAAAGGGTCGAATTGCCGCGGCGCCTCCAGTGGCATGGCGTCGCCGGCAAAATTGTCGAACAGCGCTTCGTGGTCGGGCTCCAGCAGCAGTTGCCCGGGGCGGCTATGGCCCCAGGCGCGCCAGAACATCAATGCGCCGACGTGATCGAAGGCCTCGGCCTGGGTCAGGTCCCAGCGGGTGGCGGGGTTTTTGCCGTGCTCGGCCAGCGCCTGGTCCAGCCCGACCACCTGCAGCCGCGCCAGCTTGCCGCCGCGCCCCTGCGCCAGCCCCTGCACGTTCCACAGGCCGCGCGGGGTGACGGTGATCCCGTCGGCACTGCGGCTGATGGCAAGTTGTGGCGCGAGAGTATCGATCGGCATCGAATTGTAGGAATGCGTGGGCCGGACAGCAGTGCAACTTCGCGCATGGCGAAAGACGGTAAATGCACTCAGGATGGCCGCTGATTGTTAGTTTCCCCTGGGACGGCCAGCCTTTGCAGTGTAACCGCAAGGCCCAGCGCTTACAATCAGACGATGGGATTAGAAAACCCTCCCCCGTTGGTCCTACACGATCACCTGTTCACTGCCCTGCGCCGCCTGAATCGGGGACATGCGGTGCCGGCGATCGAGCTGGCCCGCGCCCTCGGATCGCCCGCCGCCGCCGCCGCCGCGCTGGAACAATTGTCGGCGCTGGGCGTGGAAACCACGCGCGATGCGCAAGACAATTATTGCCTGGCGCGTCCCTTTGATGCGCTCGATGCGCAGGCGATCAGCCGCGCGCTGGACCAGGCCGCGGCAAGCTACCGCGTCGCCGTGCTCGATACCAGCGCCTCGACCAATAGCGACATCCTGCCCCTGACGGTGGAGCTGCCGGCCCACATGGCGCAGGTGCTGGCGGCCGAATTGCAGACCGCCGGGCGCGGCCGGCGCGGCCGCGCCTGGGTCTCGGGCCTGGGCACCAGCCTGACCTTCTCGGTGTTGCGCCGTTTCGAGGGCAGCCTCACGACGCTCTCGGGCCTGAGCCTGGCCGCGGGCCTGGCGGTGGCGCTGGCGCTGGAGGAACTCGGCGCCCAGGGCGTGAAGCTGAAATGGCCCAACGATATCCTGCTCCAGCAGGGCGATGCCTACGCCAAGCTGGGCGGCATCCTGATCGAGCTTTCCGGCGAGACGGCGGCCCCGGCGCGCGCGGTGATCGGCATCGGCCTGAACGTGCGCCTGCCGCAAGACGCGCGGGCGCGGGTGGGCGGGCCCGGCGCGCAGCCGGTGGCCGACCTGGCGCAGGCCGGTTTGCAGGTGGCGCGCAATCGCCTGCTGGCGGCGGTGCTGCGCCATTTGCACAGCGTGCTCGACAGTTTCGCGCGCGAGGGCTTCGCGGCCTTGCGCGGCGCCTGGAACCTGCGCCATGCCTATCAGGGCGCGGAGGTGCGCATCATCAACGAGGGCCGGGTGGAACAGACGGGCGTGGTGCAGGGCGTGGACGCCGGCGGCGCGCTGCGCCTGGCCACGCCGGCGGGCATTGTCACCGTGGTCAGCGGCGAGTTGTCGCTGCGCCCGGCGGCCTGAGAGCCGGGGTGGCGGCGTTCAGCCGCCGGCCGGCAACTCCGGCCACGCCATCGGCGCTTGCGTGCCTTCGAATGCGAGCGCGGCACACAGGGCCAGGTCTTCCCGATACGCCGGTGCGACGATCTGCAGGCCGATCGGCAGGCCGCCGGCAGTGAAGCCGCAATTCACCGAGATGGCCGGCTGCTGCGTCAGATTGAAGGGGTAGGAGAACGGCGTCCACCAGGTCCAGTCCGCCGGATGGGCCTCGATGCCGCCTGGCAGATCCGGCATCACGCGGCCGACCTCGAACGCCGGAATCGCCAGCGCGGGCGTGAGCAGCACGTCGTACTTCAGGTGCAGGCGCTTCATCGCTTCGCCCACCGCCACGCGCTGCTGCTGGTAATCGAGAAAGTCGCCGACGGTGAATCTGGCGGCGTACTCGCAGGTGGCCTGCAGGCCCGGGTCCAGCTGGGCGAATTTTTCCGGCGGCAATTTGCCGAAGGTGTTGCGCGCGGTGGCGAACCAGTGGGTGGAAAACAGCGGCGCGCAATCGGCGAAGCCGGGGTCGGCCTGCTCCACATCGGCGCCCAGGGCGGTGAAGGCATCCACGGCGCGGCGCACCGTGGCTTCCACCTCCGCATCGACATGCTTGATGTAGCCCAGGCGCGGGCTGTAGGCAACGCGCAGGCCCTTGAGGTTTTTGGTGATGCCGGCGAGCCAGCCGGGCGCCGGCGGCGGCAGCGCGGTCCAGTCGCGCGCATCCGGGCGCGCGAGAACATCGAGCAGGCCGGCGCAGTCGCGCACCGTGCGCGCCATCGGCCCGACGTGGGCGACATTGCCCATCGGCGACAGCGGCCAGGCCGGCACGCGGCCGAAATGCGCCTTGATCCCGGCCAGGCCGCAGAAGGAAGAAGGAATGCGGATCGAGCCGCCGCCGTCGGTACCCACATGCAGCGCGCCCATGCCGGCGGCCAGCGCGGCGGAAGCGCCGCCGGAGGAGCCGCCCGGCGTCACGCCGAGGTTCCACGGGTTGCGGGTGATGCCGGTAAGGGGCGAATCGGTGACGCCCTTCCAGCCCCATTCCGGCGTGGTGGTCTTGCCCAGCAGCACCGCGCCGGCTTCGCGCAGGCGCGCGGTAGCGGGAGCGTCGTCGTTCCACGGGCCGGCCGGGTCCACGGTTTTCGAGCCGCGCAAGGTGGGCCAGCCTTTAGCGAGCACCAGGTCCTTGATGCCTGCCGGCACGCCGTCGATGAACGACAGGGGCCGGCCCTTGTGCCAGCGCGCCTCGGAGGC
>DATAZV010000216.1:0-3425 GCA_036271855.1 Burkholderiales bacterium | reverse complement strand
TCTGCGGCGGCCTGGCCTGGCTGCTGCATGTGTTCGCCGGCATCGACCCGCTCTCCGCCTACCTCGCTACCAGCCCCGGCGGGGTCGACGCGGTCGCTATCATCGCGGCTTCGGCCAAGGTCAACGTTTCTTTCGTCATGTCGATGCAGCTGGCGCGCCTGATCGTGGTGATCGTCGCCGGGCCGCCGCTGACGAAGTATGTGGCGAGCTTGTTGCCCGCTGAGGTAAAGGCGGAGGAACAAGCGGAACAAAAAGCCGAAGCGGCCGAAACGCCGGGTCGACCGTAAACGGGGCCGGCTCAGGCCCCGGTGACAAACACCGTGCGCACCCGCCCTTCGACCGACCACGCGCTTTGCACCTGGGCCAGGGGCAGCGAGCGGGTGGCAATCGCAAAGCCGCCCGGCGCGCTCGCGGCCAGCACTTCGCCGACCGCGTGCAACAGGCGGTCCAGCGCGATGCTGCCCAGGCCGCTGCCCATCATCACAAGGCCGGAGGAGCGCAGCACCGCGGCGGGCAGACTGATGGCCGCGCCGCCAGTCGAGCCGATTTGCGCGAAGCGGATCGGCAGCCCCGGCTTGCCCGCCTTGGCCGCCGCGCCCAGGATGCGTTCCGCGCTGGGGCCCCACACATAGTCCAGCACGACGTCGATGCCGGCGCTGAATTGCTCGCGGTAGGCTGCGTCCAGCGCCGCTTCTTCCTGCCCCAGCGAAATCACCACGTCGCCGCCCAGCGCACTTAAACGCGCCAGCGCCTGCGGGTCGCGCCCGGTGGCGACAACTTTTTTCGCGCCCAGATATTTCGCCACCTGCACCGCCAGCCGGCCGGAAGCGCCGGTGGCGCCGTGCACCAGCACGGTTTCGCCTTTGACGAAGCCCACGCGCTCGCGCAGCGCCGCCCATGAAGACATCGCCGGCAATGCCAGCGCGGCCGCGCTGGCGTCGTCGAGTGCATCCGGCACGGCAACGCATTGCGCCGCCGGCACCACCGTCTGCTCTGCCATGCTGCCGAAGGGCGCGCTGGGCAGGATGAAGTAGACGCGGCTGCCGTCCTCGCGCCGGCCGACGCCGTCGACCCCGGCGACAAAAGTAGGAAAGGCGCCGTCGGCGGGAAATTCGCTGCCCGCGCTGTAGTGGGTGCCGCCGGCGCGATTTTTCGCCAGGTGGCTGAGCGCCGCGGCGCCGACGGTGATCAGCGTTTCGCCGGCGCCGGCGCGCGGTTCGCGAAAGTCGCCGAACACCGGCGTTTTGCCGGCGGCCGTGACGATGGCTGCTTTCATTCCCGTCTCCTCGTTTTTTTCCACTGCGACAATGCGTCAAGTGTAGGTGAAACGCGCCGCGTAGCCTACAGGGTGCTGTCATCCTGAGCGAAAGGCGACGACCGGAGGAAGCCCCTGTAAGGGGAGGATCTGCCTTTTGATCTTGGGCAGCGCACGGCAAAGCAGATTCTTTGCTGCGCTCAGAATGACACTGAGGGGGGCGAGATTTCTTCCCGGCATGTCACCCGCACGCATCGCCCGACAGTGCGAAAATAGCGCCTTGCCTGCCCTAAACCGGACCCGCGCGTGAATCCCTACGAGTACCTGAGCGAGAAGCTCAACAACATGATGTTCGACGCCATGGAAAAGGCGCAGGACAAGCAGATCAAGGCCGCCGAAGCCGGCCCGGCCGCGCCGCCCGCGCCGCTGACGCCGGAAGAAATGGCGGCCTTCGCGCGCACCCGCGAATGGGCCTGGCGCTACCTGGTGCTGCCCTGCCTGGGCATCCTGATGGTCGCCATCGCCTCGTTTTACTCCGGCACCATCGGCATTCCCGCCACGCTGTTCGCCGTCGGTTTCGTTTTCTGGGCTGTCGCCAACCGCAAGGTGGTATGCCCGCGCTGCGGCGCCTCGCTCCTGGGCAAGGCGGAAAAACGGCCGGCCTGCGGGCGCTGCGGGGTGAAGCTGCGGGAGGAATGAGGGGCGATGGGCGAGGCCGCGCAAGAGACTGCTGAGACAGCCCAGGCCGCTGCGCCGGCGCCGCAGCCTGCCACGCTCTTCGGCCTGCTGGAAAATTTCGCCTGGACCCTGCTGGGTTGCGTCGCCTTCGTCTGGAGCGGCGTCAGCGCCTATGGAGCCTTTCTCGCCGGGCTGGTCGCACTCTGCGCATTTCCCTGGCTGATCTACAGCGCCATTCGCGCCGCGATTCGACCGCGCGAACGCAAGTGGCGCCTCGCCCGCATCATGCTCTGGGCGATTGCCATCGCCATTGTCCTGGTAGCACGCCAGTATCACGAGCACGCGGCGCGTCAGCGTGCGGACGCTGTTCTCGCACAAGTGCAGGACTATCACGCACGCAAGGGCACCTGGCCGCGCAAGCCGGAAGACATGGGTCTGACGGCGGCGTCGCTGAAACAGGATTACATAGTGATTTACGGAGCCGCCGATGGCGATCCCTACCTCATGTATCACGCCACCTCTGGCGGCATCTACGCCAAATATGTTTACGATTTCGGGCGCGGGGCCTGGCGCTACCTTTCCGATTGAGTGCTGCTCCACCTTAAGCGCTTGCGACGGAAATTCCTCTGGTTTGGCGCGTCCAGGATACGGTCTGCTGCGTAACAGGAGAGGCCGGACAATACGCAATAACAACAAGCAGCAGCAACCAAGAAGAAAAGGAATGTCATGCAGCAATTTTTCCAGCGCCCCTTGGCGCAAGCCCTGGGCGCCGCCCTGTTTTTCAGCGCCGCCTTGCCGGCCGGTGCCGCTGAAGCCACCGACGCGCAGATCGCGCGGGCCTGCAGCGGCCTCTCCTCGGCGTTTTACGAAGGCTCGAAAATCGAGGAGCCGGATGCGACCGAGCGCAACGTGCTGCTGCTGGTGTCTTCCGATACCGATTCGGTGGCGCTGTTCAATCGCGCCAAGATCAGCGGCGCCGCGCTGGCTTGCGGCGTCGAAGCGGCCGCGCCGCTGCAGGCGCTGAAAAAGGAGGCCACGGCGATGTTCAGCAAGGACGCGGCCTTGTCGAAGCGCTTTGTGAAGGTGCTCGATTGCAGCGCCGCCCGGCACCAGAAGTTCGGGCTGGAGTCGCGCTGGGCCACGACGCCGCAAACCTGCCCGCAGGCGCGCGCCAACTTTTACTTTTATGTGCAGCAGCGCCGCCCGTTTAGCGAGGCCGTGCCGGAGATCGAAGCGGGCCCGTCCAGATAAGGCGCGGCCGACAGGGTAAGCTTCACCTTTGGCAACCCGTCGCAACCCGATTGCGACCTGGGCGCAAGCCACAAGGGAGCTGGCCGTGGGAAAAATCCGGCACCAAGCGTGCAGCGATGGCGTCAATCGCAGAAGCGGCCGGCCTGTGCCGGCCATGGCGCGAGCGGCACGGGTGGGGCGATGAGCCAGGCCGTGCCGCGGGCCGGTACCCTGGCCCCGGGCTGGTCGCCTCGCGCCGCCG
>DATAZV010000215.1:0-14125 GCA_036271855.1 Burkholderiales bacterium | reverse complement strand
CCTCGAAATTACGGTTCGAGGTGGAGGCGCAGCGCTCGCCCGGTTCCAGCTTGTCGGCATTCATCGCCAGGCACATCGAGCAGCCCGGCTCGCGCCAGTCGAAACCGGCGTCCTTGAAAATCTTGTCCAGGCCTTCGGCCTCCGCCTGCAGCTTGACCTGGCCGGAACCCGGCACCACCAGTGCGGCCTTGACGTTCGATGCGACCTTCTTGCCCAGGCGCTTGACCACCCAGGCGGCCTGACGCATGTCTTCGATGCGCGAATTGGTGCAGGAGCCGATGAACACCTTGTCCAGGCGGATGTCGGTGATCGGCACGTTCGGCTCCAGGCCCATGTAGATCAGCGCGCGTTCCATCGCATCGCGCTTGCTGGCGTCCTTTTCGCGCTCGGGGTCGGGCACCCGGCCTTCGACCGTGGTGACCATCTCGGGCGAAGTGCCCCAGGTGACCTGCGGCGGAATCTCTTCGCCGCGCATCTCGATCACCACGTCGAACACCGCGCCGTCGTCGGTCTTCATGGTGCGCCAGTACTGGCAGGCAACATCCCATTCGCGGCCGGTGGGGGCGAAGGTGCGGCCCTTGAGGTAGTTGAGCGTTGTGTCGTCCACGCCGACCATGCCGGCGCGCGCACCCGCCTCGATCGCCATGTTGCACAGGGTCATGCGCCCTTCCATCGACAGGCCGCGCACCGCCGAGCCGCCGAATTCGATGGCGCAGCCGGTACCGCCGGCAGTGCCGATCTTGCCGATGATGGCGAGAGCCATGTCCTTGCCGGTGACGCCAGGCGGCAGCGCGCCGTCGACCCGCACCAGCATGTTCTTGAACTTGCGCTGCACCAGGCATTGCGTCGCCATCACGTGCTCGACCTCGGAAGTGCCGATGCCGTGCGCCAGGCAGCCGAAGGCGCCGTGGGTGGAGGTGTGCGAATCGCCGCACACCACCGTCATGCCCGGCAGGGTGGCGCCATTCTCCGGCCCGATGACGTGGACGATGCCCTGGCGCTTGTCGAGGAAGGGGTAATAGGCGAGTGCGCCGGTAGCCTTGATGTTTTTGTCGAGGGTGACGATCTGCTCCAGCGAGATCGGGTCGACCACGCCGTCCAGGCCGCGCTCCCAGCCGTTGGTGGGGGTGTTGTGGTCGGCGGTGGAGACGATGGAGTCCGGGCGCCAGACCTTGCGGCCGGCCTCGCGCAGGCCCTCGTAGGCCTGCGGGCTGGTGACTTCGTGCACCAGGTGGCGGTCGATGTACAGCAGGGCGGTGCCGTCCTCTTCGGTGTGGACGACGTGGCTATCCCAGAGTTTGTCGTAAAGCGTTTGGGGCATGGCTGGTTACCTGAAGGGCTGCTGCCTCACGCAAAAATCGCGCACACAGGCAAGCGGAAAGGGGACCGCAATTATGCCACAACGTCCCTACTTTTTCCCCTTCCAAACAAGGGCTTGAGGGATTTCGCCGATAAGGGAGCGAGCCTTCGCGAAAATGCAAGGCTGGGCCGGTTTATCATGGGTGGGCACAGGAGCGTCACCATGAAACATCGATCGAAATGACCAAAGCCCAGGGGCTGCGCGCCCTTCCCTCCGCGGTCGCCAGCGCAGAGCTCGCGCCATTGCCCGACGTCATATCCAAGGGCCTGGCGGCGGTTTTTTGCGGCATCAACCCGGGCCTCAGGGCGGCGGCCACCGGCCACCATTTTGCGGGACGCGGCAACCGCTTCTGGCCGGTGCTCCATCTGGCCGGGTTTACGCCGCGGTTGCTGCGCCCTGAAAACGATTGGCAACTGCTCGCCCATGGCTATGGGCTGACGACGGCCGTGGGCCGGCCGACGGCCAAGGCCAGCGAGCTTTCTTCGCTCGAATTCCTCGAATCGAGCGCGGCCTTGCTGAAGAAAGTCGAGCGCTATCGCCCCGCCTGTATCGCCTTCCTGGGAAAGGCCGCCTACGCGGCCATTTCAGGCCGGACGCAGGTCGCATGGGATGCCAGGCAGAGACCTTCGGCGGTTCGAAAGTATGGCTGCTGCCCAATCCCAGCGGTTTGAACCGCTCGTTCAGCCTTGATGACCTCGTCAGCGCTTACCGGGAATTGTTGCCGGCGACACACCCTGTCCGTTGAATGTGCTGCGCCGCCATCCGGCCGCGGCACCCTTTGCAACCAGATGCGCACCTGGATGGCGGTGCGCGATTACGATGGTGCAATGTGACCGCAAACGGGGGCGGCTTTGCGCTATTGACGACGCCCTTGGTGAGGACGGGCAAATCTTGGTAAGCTTGTTGCGCCCTGTCTTTGTATCCAAAATCCAAAACAGCGTTAAGCCTACCCTGTCTGGAGACCAACCCCTAACCGACCTTTGAATCTTATCCGGCAGAAAAGAAAAGCAAATCAGGCCCTGGCAAGATTATTGCGACTCGTCTTTTGTATCCAATATCAAAAAGTGCGTTGAACCGGACTTGTCCGCATCAACCCTCAGCCGATTTCCCAACCTTCTCTGACAGGATAGCCATGCAAACCTCCAAACTCTCCGTCCGCCGGCTCGTGCCGCTGTTCGCGCTGGCCTGCGCCGCGCTGCTGCAACCGGCTGCCGCCGCCGACCTGCGGAAAATCAAGGTGACGATCCCGGTCACCGTGCTCAACTTCTATCCGCTGTATGCCGGCATGGAAAAAGGCTATTTCGCCAAGGAAGGCCTGGACCTGGAGGTCATCTCGACCTCCGGCGACGGCCCCGACGTCGATGCCCTGATCGCCGGCAGCGTCGAATTCACCGTCTCGACCCCGAACCGCCTGATGACCAGCCACGCGCAGGGCAAGCCCTTGCTGGGCATCATGAACGTCGGCAACCGCATGTCGATGGAGTGCTTCATGAACAAGGAGATTGCCACCGGCCTGGGCGTGAGTTTGCAGATACCGCTGGACAAGCGCCTGGCCGCGCTCAAGGGCCTGACCCTGGCCGGCACCCGGCCCGGCGCGTTCTCCTACCTGCTGCCCATGGCCTACGCCAAGCGCGCCGGCTACGTGCCGCAGAAGGACGTGCAACTGGTCGGCGTCGGCGGCGGCCCCGGCATGATCGCCGCCGTCGAAAACAAGAACGTCGCCGTTGCCTGCGGGGCCAGCCCGCTGATCGAAATGGCGGTGGCCCGCGGCAAGTCGGTGGTATTCACCGAGAACATCAGGGGCGTCGATCCGGCTTTCGAAAACTTCCTTTACGAAGTGCTGTACGTACGTCCCGACTTCGCCGCCAAGGAACCCGAGACGGTGAGAAAGATGACCCGCGGCCTGCTGGCGGCGATCAAGTTCATCCAGACCGCGCCGGACGCCGAGCAGCTGCCGATCCTGAAAAAATATTTCGGCGGCGCGCCGGACGACATCCTCCTGCAGGCCCTGTCCACCACCAAGCTCGGGTTCCGGGCCGACGGGCACATCACCGATGAAGCGGTGAAGAAGGCCGCCGACTTCCTGATCCAGACCGGCGCGATAACCTCCGCTCCCGCGGCCAAGGACATCACCAGCAACGCCTTCCTGCCTTAAGGCATGCCATGGATGTCGGGCAACTCGAACGCGAGGCCGTGGCGATGACGCCGGCGGAAATTTCCGCAGCAGGGGCCCCGGGGTCCGCCGCGGCCGGCTACCTGGTGCTGAACAACATCGCCAAGACCTTCGTCGCCCGCGGCAATTCGACCACCGCGCTTCAAGCCACCAACCTGACTGTCGGCCAGGGCCAGTTTGTCACCCTGGTCGGCCCCAGCGGCTGCGGCAAGTCGACCCTGCTCAACCTGGTGGCCGGCCTGATCGAGCCAACGGAGGGCACCATCACCATCGGCGGCGCCCCGGTGCGCGGCACCGACCGGCGCATCGGCTACGTCACCCAGGCGGACAACCTGCTGCCCTGGCGCACGCTGCGCGACAATGTCGCCTTTCCGCTGGAACTGGCCGGCGTGCCGGTGACCGAACGCCGCGAGCGCGCGGAATTCTGGATGCACCGCGTCGGCCTCTCCGGCTTCGGCGACGCCTACCCGAGCGAGTTGTCAGGCGGCATGCGCCAGCGCGGCAACATCATCCGCACCCTGATCTACGGCCCGCCGGTGATCCTGATGGACGAGCCCTTCGGCCCGCTCGACGCCCAGACCCGCATCGTGCTGCAGGACCTGCTGCTGTCGATCTGGGAAGAAAGCCGCAGCACCGTGCTGTTCGTCACCCACGATTTGTCGGAAGCGATTTCCCTGGCCGACCAGGTGGTGCTGATGGGCACCAAGCCAGGGCGGGTGATCCGCTGCGAAGACGTCGGCATCGAGCGGCCGCGCGACATCTTCCAGATCCACGAGCACCCCGTCTATCGCCGTCTGTACAAGCAGATCTGGAACGATCTGGGCGCGCAGGTCAAGCAGGCGGTCGAGTAGCCCTATTGATGAAGCCGATGCGATGACCAACGCCAGACCCTCCATTTTCGACCCCGACAGCGCCCTCGCGGTGGGAATCGGCCGCCTGCTGCTGGCCGTTACCGTGCTGCTGGTATGGCAGCTCGGCGCCGGCCACCTGTTCGACATTTTCTTTTTCGGCAAGCCTTCGCTGATCGCCGTTTCCATTTTCAACGACCTTCGCGACCCCGGGTTCTACAGGGACCTGGGGGTCACCGGCATGGAGTTCGGCATGGGCTACGTGATCGGCGGTTTTGCCGGCATCGCCAGCGGCGTGCTGCTGGCGCGCTGGAAATACCTGGCCAAGCTGGCCGACCCTTTCCTGCTGGCGCTCAATTGCATCCCGCGCATCGCCCTGGCGCCGATGCTGATCGTCTGGTTCGGCATCGGCATGAGCTCCAAGGTGTTCCTCTCGGCCACCCTGGTTTTCTTCATCATGTTCTTCAACACGCTTTCGGGCATCCGCAGCGTCAGCCCGGCGCTCTGCTCGGTGGCGAAAATCCAGGGCGCGACCCAGTGGCAGATCTTCACCAAGATCATGCTTCCTTCGGCCTCCTCGTGGATTTTCACCGGCCTGAAGATGAGCCTGCCGTTCGCCCTGGTGGGGGTGATCATCGGCGAATTCATGGTCTCCTCCGTCGGCCTGGGCTACCGCCTGAATGCCTATGCCACCGCCTACAACACCAGCGCGGCGCTGGGCATGATCATGATCATGATGTGCCTCATGATGCTGCTCACCTGGGGCGCCAATGCCCTCGATGCGCGCCTGATGGGCTGGCGCGACGACGGCGGCGACAGCGCCTCGGCCGCGCTCAAGGCATGACCCTGGCCTGAACCGAAGCTCTTCGCAAGGAGTCCCCATGGCAGAACGCACGGTCCTCGAACCGAAAAACACCCTCCTCAACGTCTCGCGCAGCAAAAACCTGCCGCACAACCCGGGCATCCGCGTCGGCGACCTGGTGTTTCTCTCCGGCATGGTGGCGGTCGATCCGACGAATGGAAAAGTCCGCACCGGCAGCGTCGAGGAGGAAACCCGCATGGTGCTGTCGAACATGAAGCACATGCTCGAATCGGCCGGCACCGGCATGGAGCACGCGGTGAAGCTCACCGTCAACCTGTCGGACGCCGCCGGCTATGCCGACATGAACCGGGTCTACCGCGAGTTCTTCGGCGGCGCCAGCCCGCCGGCCTGTTCGGTGAACGTGGTGGAACTCTCCTTTGGCCTGAAGATCGAGATCGAATGCCTGGCGGTGATGCCGGAAGGAGAGGCGAAATGATCGACCGGACCATCTTCCCCGCCCCCACCCGCGGGCTGGACCTGAAACAGACCCTGGGCCTGCCGCAAAGCATGGTGGTGAGAAGCGGCGACCTGCTATTCCTCTCCGGCGTGCTGGCGGTGCACCCCGGCACCGGCGAACGCATGCATGGCACGCTGACCTCCGAGACCCACCAGTGCCTGCAAAACCTGTCGATGATCCTCGGCCGCGCCGGCTCCAGCCTGGAAAAAGTCGTGCGGGTGCACGCGATGATGTATTCGCGCATCGAGTACGACGTATTCAACAGCGTCTACCGGCAATACTTCACGCCGGCGCAGGCGCCGGCCCGCACCGTATGGAGCGTCGGCATCCTGTACGGCCTGAAGGTGCAGCTCGACGTCATCGCCACTGTTTAAGGACCTTCTCTCATGACGCAACGTACAGCCTTTGCTTCGCCGATCGCCGCCCTGAATGCCGCACACCCCGGCCAGGTGCCGCGCAGCCCCGCCATGCGCGCGGGCAACCTGCTTTATCTTTCCAGCATGACCTCGATCGACCCGCAGACCGGGGAGTTTCGCCCCGGCTCGGTGACCGAGCAGACCCGCACCGCGCTCACCAACATCGCCGCGCAACTGCAATCGGCCGGAACGGAACCGGCCCATGCAGCCAAGGTCACCGTCCATCTCGCGAGCATTCTCGACTATGAGGAAATGAACGTGGTCTATGGCGACTTCTTCACCGGCGACAGCCTGCCCGCGCGCACGGTCTGCGCGGTGCAGATGGCAGGCGGCATCAAGGTCTCGATCGAATGCGTGGCTGTCGTGCCCTCGGCCTGACAGCAGCCCATCCACCACAGGAATCCCAAGGAAAACCCATGACCACTTCCGCATCGACTGTCCCGCCCGCCGCCGTCAAGCACATGGAGCAAACCGAATGGGCGCGGGCGCGCTCCTACTCGCCCGCCGTCGAAACCGTGGGCGGCCGCACCATCTATCTCTCCGGCCAGACCTGCGACACCGACCTCGATGGAAAGGACATCAGCGGCAACTTCGAAGCCCAGGCCCGCACCATCTTCAAGCTGCTCGACCGCACCTTGCAAAAAGCCGGCGGCTCGCTGGCCAACATGGTCACCATGACCGTGTTCATCAAGGACGTGCGCGACGGCAACCGCTTTGTCGACCTGCGCCGCGAGTTCTTCGACGGTGACAAATTCCCCTGCAGCGCCCTGCTGACCATTTCCTGCTTCGCCCGCCCGGGATCGGTGATCGAGATCCAGGGTATCGCGGTGATCTGAGCAGGGACGGGCGCCAGCGGATGCGCGCCCCTCCGTCGTTCGTGGTGAGCCAGTCGAACCACGTGCGCTTTGCCCCTGCAACGAATCGCGTGCTTGCCACTTCAGTAGAGCACATGCCCTGCCCTAAGGGCCTTCCTCCGGTCGTCGACTAGCTCAGGGCGAACGGTGGGGGTTAGCGTGACTATGCAAAAAACAGCCGGAACGCCGTCTCGCCGCCGATGCGCGCGCGGGCGGCGGCATCCGGCACCCAGGTCTTGAGTGCTGCGATGGTGTCGGCGTAGCTCACCTTGTCCTCGAAGGCGGCGAAAGGCCAGTCGCTGCCCCAGAGCAGGCGTTCCGGGCCGGCGTGTTTGAGCAACTCTTGCGCACAATCGATCGCCAGTTGCGGCGTCTTCAGGCGGTAGCCGGCGGAAAGCTTGACCCAGGTACGGCCGGTCTCGACCGACTTCAGCACGCGGCGAAAGCCGGGGCAGGCGGTACCCAAGCCCGCGCTGGGCCGGCCAAAATGGTCGATCACCAGTTTTTTGACGCCGGCGGCTTCGAGCAGGCCGATGGCCGGCGGCAGGCGCGCACCTTCGTCATGCAGTTCCACGTGCCAGTCGAGGTCGTTGACCCGGCGCAAAAAGCGCTGGTACTCGGGCGTGGTGAGATCGGGCGTCTGCTTGAGGCTGCGCCATTGCAGGCGGATGCCGACGACGCCATCGTCGCGCATCGCGCGCAATACATAGGGATCGGTGGTCGGTTCGACGATCACCGTGGTGCGCAAGCGCTGGTGCTTGCGCGTGGCGTCTATCATGTAGTCGTTGTAGTCGCCGTAGATGCTGGCGGCGGCCATCACGGCGTAGCCGACGCCATGGGCGTCCAGGGTCGCCAGGTATTGTTCGGTGGTGGCATCGGCCGGCGGCTGGTGCCAGGCCTCGCCGCTCATCGGCATGTCCAGGGTATAGACGTGGGCGTGGGTGTCAACGGCGGGGGCGTCAGAGGAAAAATCGGCCATGGCGTGTTCACGAAAAATATAGCTTCAGCGCATTCTCGCCGAATACCTTGCGCCGCGTCGCGTCGTCCGGCATCCAGGCATTCACCGTTTCCATGGTGCGCTTGTACGTGGTGGCCTTTTCGTCGCCGACGAAAGGGCAGTCGCTGGCCCATACCAGCCGGTCCGCACCGACCGCACGCAGCAACTCGCGGCCATAGGCCGCCACGCGTTCTTCGCCCAGGCGATAGCCGGCCGACACCTTGACCCAGGTGCGCCCCCGCTCGATGGCACGCAGCATCGCCTGAAAACCTTCGCAGGCGACGCCCTTGGCGGGATCGGGCCGGCCGTAGTGGTCCAGCACCAGTTTGACCCCGGCCGCTTCGAAAGCGGGAAGCACCTGCGGCAAACGCGGCCCATCGATATGCAGATGCACGTGCCAGTCGAGGTCGCGCAGGCGGCGCAGGAAGCGGCGCCAGGCAAAGGTGGCGAGGTCCGGCATCTCCTGCATGGTGATGAAGGAAAGGCGCACCCCCACCACACCGTCGCGCGCCATCGCCTCCAGCGTGTAGCGCTCGACATCGGTCCCTACATTCACCGTGCCGCGCAGGCGTGGATACTGGCGCAGCGCGGCGATCATATAGTCGTTGTAGTCGGCCCAGGGGCTGCCCGCGGCAAGCACGGCGAACTGCACGCCATGCGCGTCCATCACGGCGAGGTATTGCTCCGGGGTGAAGGCGTAGTCTGGATTGTGCCGCGGGTTGGCCACTACCGGCATGTCGGCGCTGAAGACATGCGCATGCGCGTCCACGACCAGCGCGTCGACGGCCATGGCCCCTTGCGCTTTTGCCGTCATGGCTATTCCTGCGGAATGCCCGCCTTCTTGATCACCGCCGCCCACTTGGCAATGTCGCCATGCAATTGCTTGCTCAGGTCGGCCGGCGGGCCGACGTAGGAAGTGGTACCGAGGTCCAGCATGCGCTTTTTAAAATCAGCCGAGGCCATCACCTTGTTCACCGCATCGTTCAGCTTGGCGACGATCTCCGGCGGGGTGCCCTTGGGCACCACCAGCGCGTTCCAGCCCACCACTTCATAGCCCGGCACGCCGGCTTCCTTTACCGAGGGCACCTGCGGCAGGTAGGGCGAGCGCTTGGGTGCGGAGGTGGCGAGTACGCGCAGCATGCCGGAATCGATCTGCGACTTCATCGAGGCGTAGGACTCGATGCCGAAATCGACGTCGCCGCCGACCAGGGCCCGCAGCACGTCCGGCGAGGTCTTGAAGGGCACGATCTGCACGTTCAGGCCGGCGGTGGACTTGAACAGTTCGGCCGAGAGGTTTTGCGTGCTGCCCGGGTTGATGCTGCCGAAGTTGAGCTTGCCCGGCTTGGCGCGCGCGTCCTTCAGCAGGTCGGCGAGGGTCTTGTAGGGCGAGTCCTTGGGCACCAGGATGCACAGGTCGTAGAAGGCCATCAGCCCGACCGGGGTGAAGTCATTTTCGACGTCGTAGGGCAGCTTCTTGTACAGGGATTTGCTGATCGCCGTGCCGTTGGTGTACATCAGCAGGGTATAGCCGTCGGGCCGGCTGCCCAGCGCTGCCTGCGCCGCCGGAATGCCGCCGGCGCCCGGGCGGTTGTCGACGATCACCTGCTGGCCGAGAATGTGGGTCATGCTCTCGCTGACCAGGCGCGCGGTGATGTCGCCGAAGCCGCCGGGACCGAAGGCGATGATCATGCGGATCGGCTGCTCCGGGAATTTGGCGGCGCTTTGCGCCTGGACAGCACCAGCGAAAAATGCGCAACACGCGCAAACGAGTATGAATAGACGGCGGAACATGCTTGACTCCAAAAAAATAAACAGCTGAAAAATGATGCCGGCTCAATTGCCGGCGGGCGGCGCCCCGTACAGCGCCACCGGGTTGTCGGCGAGGATGCGCTTCTGCTCGGCCGCGTCCGGCGTCCAGTCGAGCAGCAGGTCGAACAGGTCGCCGTCGTTGGGCATCTGGCGGCCGACCATGTTGACGTGCGGCCAGTCCGAGCCCCAGAGCATGCGCTCGGGCGCGTGCTTGATCAATGCGCGCGCCAGCGGCGTGACTTCGGCGTAGGGCATGTCGCCGGCCACGCAGCGCATCGGGCCGGAGAGCTTGACCCAGACGCGGCCGGTGTCAAGCATGCGCAGCAGCGCCTGGAAAGCCGGCTGGTTCACCCCACGGGCGGCGGGAATGGCGGCAAAGTGGTTGAGCACGATCTGATTGGGCAGCGCCAGCAAATCCTTTTCGTACTCGACCAGGTCTTCGCCCTTGGGATAAAAGTGCACCGGCCAGTTCAGCGCCATCGCCTGTTTTGCTACGCCGGGGAGGATGCGCGGCAGGTTCTTGGCGTGGCCGTCGCTGACGAAACGCACGCCGCGCACCCCCAGGGCATGCAGGCGCTTGAGTTCGGCATCGGCGATCGTCTCTGGCGGCAAAATCACGCCGATGAAACGCGACGGGTACTTCTTCAGCGTCGCTTCCATATAGCTGTAGTCGCGCCCATAGCCGCCGCCGCTGACGATGATGGAGCGCGCCAGGCCCAGCGCGTCCTGCATGGCGATGTTCATCTCCGGGGTGGCCGGGCCGGAAACATAGGGGCTGGTGGGGTCCTGGGGATATTGGTCCTGCGGGCCGAACAGGTGGATCTGGCAATCCCATGCGCCGGGCGGCGCCTTCAGTTTGGGGCGATTGAAGGTCGGCTCGGGCGGCGGGGTCAGGTAGGGCATGTGGCGGTCTTTCGTCAATCGACGCTTATTCGGCAGTGATCTTGGCATCGCGCACCAGGTCGCGCCACTGCTTGAGCTCGGTGCGGATTTGCGCGCCGAAGGCGGCGGCGTCGCTGTTCAGGATTTCGACACCGTCGTGGGTCAGGCGCTCGCGCACCTCGGGAATCTTGACCGCCCCCAGGAAGGCACGGCCGACCTTGTCGACAATCGCAGGCGCGGTGCCGGCGGGGGCCATCACACCCATCCACAGGCTCGCTTCGTAGCCGGGCAGGCCCGACTCGGCGACGGTCGGCACGTCGGGCAATTGCTGCATGCGCTGGCGGGCGGCGGTGGCCAGCACCTTCAGGCGATGCGCGGCGAGCATCGGGCCGGAGGTGGCGAAGGTGTCCAGCTTGAGTTGCACCACCCCGGCCAGCAGGTCGTTCATCGCCGGCGCCGCGCCCTTGTAGGCGACCGGCACCACCTGGATGCCGGCGCGCTTGAGCAGCAGTTCCATGGTGACGTGCGGCAGGGTGCCGTTGCCGGCGTGGCTATAGTTGAGCTTGTTCGGATTGGCGCGGGCGTAGGCGACGAATTCCTTGAAGGTATTGAACGGCGCCGCCGGGTTCGCGATCAGCACTTCGGGCGCGGTGGCCACCAGGGCCACGGGGATCAGGTCTTTCTCGGTATCGAAGGGCAGCTTTTTGTAGATCGCCGGGTTGATGGTGTGCCCCGGGCTGGTGTACAGCATGGTGTAACCGTCGGGCGGCGACTTGGCCACATTGTCTTCGGCAATGCTGCCGCCGGCGCCGGGGCGATTGTCGATCACGATGGTGGTCTTGAGCGCCTCGGCGGCCTTGTTGGCGATCAGGCGGCCCACCACGTCGACGGTGCCGCCGGCAGGGAACGGGATCACCAGGCGGATCGGCTTATCGGGGTAGTCGGCATGCGCGCCGGCCGACAGCAGCAGGGCGCAGGCGCCCGGGGCGAGGCGGCGAATCAGGGAAGAAAAATGGGGCATTGTCTGTTGTCTGGAGTGAGGCCTGCTGGCGCGCTGCAAAGCCCGGAAATCGGCCTCGCGGGCGCGCGAACTGCCGCCAGGAAACCGCGGGCATGCAGTATCTGACATTTCACGCCTGAACACATCGGCATACCCGTTCTAACAGTTATTCACATTCGGCATAGCCGAACGTGTTCGCCCATGCTGCCGGCATCTTTGCGCAAGATGAACAGTTATTCACATTCTGCATGACAGAACATGTTCGCCCGATGTTGCCGGCATCTTTGTAAAAGATGGTTAGATATGGACGTTGGCAATTGCCTGCCTTAAGGAAAACAACCACACTGCGCAGTCCTTCATCCTCCCAGCCCCATGTCCGACCAGACCGCCACCCTTACCGCAGATCTGACCATCAATTCATGGGGCATGCGCGCGGTGCAGGCGATGCCGGGGGGCGTCTCCTCCAATTTCCGCATGGCCGAAGGGCCGGACCAGCTGGTGGTGTCGCGCGCCCGCGGCGCCCACCTGTGGGACGTCGCCGGCCAGAAGTACGTCGACTACACCTGCGGCTACGGCGCCGTCCTGTTCGGCTATGCCGACGCCGACATCAACGCGGCGGTGGCCGCGCAGCTCGAGCTGGGCTACCAGGTTTCCGCCACCCACACCCGCGAAGTGCAGCTGGCCGAGGAAATCTCGCTATTGCTGCCCGGCATGGAGTCGGTGCGCTTTCACGTCGACGGGACCGAAGCAGTGCAGACGGCGCTGCGCGTGGCGCGCGCCGCCACCGGCCGCGCCAAGGTGATCTGCTTCTCCGGCCATTATCACGGCTGGCTGCCGCTGGGCAGCGAGGAAGACATGCTGGTGCTGCCGTGGAACGACGTCGCCGCCCTCACCGCGGCGTTCGACGCCGACCCGGAAGGCTATGCGGCGGTGATCACCGAGGCCGTCATGTGCAACAACGGCTGCTTCGAAGCCGCCCCCGGCTACCTGTCGATCCTGCGCCAGCTGTGCACCGAGCACGGCAGCCTGTTCATCCTCGACGAAATAATCACCGGCTTTCGCCTCGGCTTCCAGGGCGCCATCGGCGCCTACCTGCTGACCGGCAACCTCGGCCCCGACCTCGCCGTCTACGGCAAGGCGCTGGGCGGCGGCCTGCCGATCGGCCTGCTCGCCGGCAAGCGCCGCTACATGGACGTGCTGGCGAACCAGCAGGTCAACCATTCCGGCACCTTCAACGGCAACTCGTTGAGCATCGCCGCCTCGGTGGCAACCCTTGCCAAGCTGCGCCTGCGCGGGCAAAAGTTCTACATGGACCTGCACGAGCGCGGCCGCAAGCTGATGGCCGACCTGGAAGGGCTGGGCCGCGAAGCCGGCGTGCCGCTTCTGGTACGCGGCCCGGGGCCGGTGTTCTGGGTCACCCTGGGCGAAGACCCCGAGGCCCTGCCGATCTCCGGCGGCCGCCCGGTCGAGCCCGCGGTGTACCAGCGCTTTCGCCATCATCTGCTGGCGCGCGGCGTGCGCGTGATGCCGGCCGGGCGCTGGTATGTCAGCGCCAGCCATTCGGACGACGACGTCGATTTCACCCTGGCCGTGGTGCGCGCCTCGCTGGGGGCGATGCAAGAGGAAGAGGCGGAGTAGTCGCGACTAGACCCCACGATTAGACCCCGTTAGACCCCATAGTAAAAAAAGCGGCCCGCGGGCCGCTTTTTTTTATTGCACGGTCGGTTTAGAACCCGACGTTGTTGCCGCCCTTGAGCTCAAGTATTTCGCGCGCCTCGTCCGGCGTCGCCACTTCCAGCGTCAGGGCCTCGATGATCGAGCGGATGCGCCGCACCTGCTCCGCGTTGGTCTTGGCCAGGCTGCCGGGACCGTCCCACAGCGAGTCTTCCAGGCCGACGCGCACATTACCGCCCATCACCGTGGACATCGCCGCGATCGGCATCTGCTGCCGGCCCGCGCCCAGCACCGACCACACATAGTCGTTGCCGAACAAGCGATCCGCCGTGCGCTTCATCTGCATCACGTCTTCCGGATGGTTGCCGATGCCGCCGAGAATGCCGAACACCGACTGGATGAACAGCGGCGGCTTCAACAGGCCGCGCTCGAGAAAGTGCAGCGCGGTGTACAGGTGGCCGATGTCGTAGCACTCGATCTCGAAGCGCGTGTGGTTCTCGCGGCAGGAGGTGAGGATATTTTCAATATCCTTGAAGGTGTTGCGGAAGATGCGGTCGTCCGACTCCTTCAGGTACTTTTCTTCCCAGTCGGTCTTCCAGTTCTTGTAGCGCCCGAGCATCGGGTACAGGCCGAAGTTCATCGAGCCCATGTTGAGCGAGGCCACTTCGGGTTTCAGCTTCAGCGTCGGCTGCAGGCGCTCCTCCACCAGCATGGTCGGCGCGCCGCCGGTGGTGAAGTTGATCACCACATTCGACCGGCTCTTGATGTCCTTGGCGAATTGCTCGAAATATTT
>DATAZV010000214.1:0-5553 GCA_036271855.1 Burkholderiales bacterium | reverse complement strand
CGGCGGCCCGACCGACTTCGTCGGCCGCACCATCTCGGAAGAATTCGGCAAGCAGATGAAGCGCACCGTGATCATCGACAACAAGCCGGGCGCCAACGGCAACATCGCCGGCGAATACGTCGCACGCTCCACGCCGGACGGCAATACGCTGTTCTTTTCCAGCGTCGGCTCTATCGTCATCAACCCCTCGCTGTACCCGAAGATGCCGTACGACGTGCCGCGCGACTTCCAGCCGGTGGCGCTGATCGTCAACAACGCCACCATCCTGGTGGTCAACGCCGCCAGCCCGTTCAAGAACGCGATCGAGCTGGTCGAGGCGAGCAAGAAAGCCAAGGAACCGATCTCCACCGCCTCCACCGGCATCGGCGGCATGCCGCACCTGGCGATCGAGACCTTCATCGACGCCTCCAAGGCCAACCTGCTGCACGTACCGTACAAGGGCGCGGCGCCAGCGATCACCGACCTGCTGGGCAACCAGATCGGCGCCTTTTTCGGCGACATTCCCGGCCTGATCGGCCACATTCGCGGCGGCAAGCTGCGGCCCCTGGGCATCGCCGGCCCCAAGCGTTCATCGGTGTTGCCCGACGTGAAGACCATGGCCGAGCAGGGCTATGGCTCGGTGGAGGCGAATAACTGGTACGGCATCGTCGCACCCGCCAAGGTGCCGGCCGCCACCATCGCCGAGCTCAATGCCGCGCTTGTGAAGACCCTGAATAACGCGGATGTGCGCGCCAAGCTGGTCAACTCCGGCGCCGACCCGCAACCCTCCACGCCCGCCGATCTTGGCGCCCTGATGAAAAAGGACACCGCCAAGTGGGCCGCCGTCATCAAGGAAAAGAACATCAAGGCGGAGTAGGCCAGGTAAAAGCGCGCCGGCACTTGCCGCGCCTGAGCGGGCATTCGGAATTCGAATCCCGCCCATTGGCGCGCGGGGTACGCAAACCCGCGATAAATGATTTATCGTCCTTAAGCCCCCAAGGTTCGCGCCAGCCGCGCACCTGATTCGTCCGCTGTCTCAAGCCTGGAAAGCCCGCCATGTCCGACCCCCAACCCACTTATCTCGCCGCGCCCTCGCGCTCCAAGGTGCGCCTGCCTGCCGGCGCCTGCGATACGCACGTGCACGTCTTCGGTCCCGGCGCCGTGTTTCCCTATGCACCGGAAGCCGGCGCCCCGCCGGCCGATGCGCCGAAGGAAAAGCTGTTCGCCCTGCATGAATTCCTCGGCATCAAGCATTGCGTGATCGTGCAGTCGAATTATCACAAGATGGACAACCGGGCTGCTGCCGATGCGATTGCCGCCAAGAACGGCGACTACGCCGGCGTCGCGCTGGCACCTTACGACGCCTCCGATGCGGTTCTCAAGGCACTCGATGCGCAAGGCTTTTGCGGCATCCGCTTCAATTTCATGAAGCACCTGGGCGCCGGCGCACCGATCGACGGCGTCATCGCCTTGACCAAACGCCTGGCCAACATCGGCTGGCACCTGCAGGTGCATTTCGACCCGGAACTGATCGACGACTACGCGCCGCACTTCAAGCAGTCGGCCGTGCCGGTGGTGATCGACCACATGGGGCGCGTCGATGCCTCCAAGGGACTCGACCAGCCGGCGTTCAAGAGCCTGCTCAAGCTGATGGAAGATCCGAAGTTCCGGGTGAAAGTGAGCGGCAGCGAGCGCGCCTCGCAAATCGGCCCGCCGTATGCGGACGCCGTGCCCTTCGCCGCCAAGCTCATGGCCGAATTTCCCGACCAGTGCTTCTGGGGACTCGACTGGCCGCACCCGAACATCAAGCACGGGCCGATTCCGGACGACGGCGTGCTCACCGACCTGCTCGCCGAAATCGCCCCCACCGAAATCGCGCTGAAAAAATTGATGGTCGATAACCCACTGGGGTTCTACCGTTTCGGCAGCGTGAAGAAAGGACAAGCATCATGAGCAAGCCACGCCTGGAAAACAAGATCGCCCTGATCTCCGGTGCCGGCTCGGTCGGCCCCGGCTGGGGCAACGGCCGCGCGATGGCCGTGCGCTTCGCCGAGGAAGGCGCGAAGATTTTTGCCATTGACCGTGACGCATCGCTGCTCGAAGAGACCGTCAAGCGCGTCACCGATGCGGGTGGCACCATCGAGACCTTCATCGGCAACTCCACCGAGTCCGCCGTGTTGAAGCAGGCGGTCGATGCCTGCATGGCCAGGTTCGGCCGCATCGACATCCTGGTCAACAACGTCGGCGGCTCGGCCGCCGGCGGCCCGGTGGAAATGACCGAGGAAGTGTTCGACGCCCAGGTCAACAACAACCTGAAAAGCGTGTTCCTCGGCTGCAAGCACGTGTTGCCGATCATGGAAGCGCAAAAAAGCGGCGTGATCATCAACCTCGCTTCCACCAGCGCCCTGCGCTGGACCGGCGCGGCGCAAGTGGCCTATGCCGCCACCAAGGCCGGCGTACTGCAACTCTCCAAGGTGGTCGCGGTGCAATACGCCGCCAAGGGAATCCGCGTCAACTGCGTGGTGCCGGGGCAGTTGCACACGCCGATGGTGGAAGTGCGCCTGGCCAAGCAGCGCGCCGGCGGTGACGTCCAGGCCCTGCTAGCCTCGCGGCAGAAGCGCATCCCCGCCGGCTTCATGGGCGACGGACGCGACACGGCCAATGCCGCGCTCTACCTGGCGTCGGATGAAGCGCGCTTCGTCACTGGCGTCGAGATCGTGGTCGATGGCGGCATGGTGCTGCGCTGCGACTAGAGACGTGCTGCTGAAAACAAAAGGCCCGCATCGCGGGCCTTTTGTTTTCATGCATGGCGCTTTTATTTTACGCGCGGGTCGCGCGGCTTGGGCTCGGTGCCCGCCGCCGGCTTGGGCAGCTCGCCGTCGAGAAACGCCATCAGGCGCGTGAGCTGCGCCGAGGCCTGCTTGCGCACGGTGTCCATGTCGCAACCTTCCCAATCGTAGAAGCCCTTGGTCACGGAAAGCCCGGTCTCGCCGCGCGTTACCATCGCTTGCAGCATCGGGTTGGCGACGCCGTTGTGGAACAGCTCGGGCACGATGGAGGCTTGCGCCTCGGCGTGGATCTTCAGGCCGCTGATGTCCTTTTGCTGGATCAGGCCGTTCAGGCACATGCGCGGCGCCAGCAGGCGGCGCGCGGCGTGGTCGATGTCGGCGGCGGAAGCGACACCGTTTTCGATCAGGTAATACGCCTCGTGCAGGATGGCGTGCTGCAGGCGGTTGACCAGGAAGCCGACGATCGGCTTGTACAGCACCACCGGCTCCTTGCCGGTGCGCTTCATCACTGCAACGGCTACATCCACCGAAGCCTCGGGGCTGGCCGGGCCGGCCATCACTTCGACCACCAGCGACTTGTCCGCCGGCATGAAGTAGTGCAGGCCGATGAAGCGCTCGGGCTTTTTCAATGTGGCAGCCAGCTTCACCAGGTCCATGCCCGAGGTGCCGGTGGCCAGCAGGAAGTCGGCATCCGGGTAGGCAGATTCGATCTCGGCATACACCGCCTGCTTGACCAAGATGTCCTCGAGCACGAACTCGATCACCAGGTCCGGCGCCTCTTTCGGCAGCGTCGCGCTGGCGGTGACGCCCTTGGGCAAGTCCTTGAGCGCGGCGGCGCGACTGCTCTTGATCACGGTATTGAAACCGGCTTCGGCGAAGGTCTTGGCAACCCCCGCGCCCATCACCCCGTAACCGTAGATGAGCACGTTCTGGATTTGTTTCGGCATGACGATAAATGAGCAGTAAAAAGTGAGCGATGGTCAGCGTGCATTGTAAGGCGAATCGCCCGCGCCTAAGCGCAGCGAAGGCTTGTCCGTACAAGCATCGGCGCCGCGGGAAAGCTCAGGCGGCGTCGGGAAAATCGCAACCCAGCTCGCGCAACTTGGCGGTCGCGCTGTCGAAGTCGCGGTCGGCCCAGACCAGGCGCCGGTAGGCGTTCCACAACGTATCGTCCTGCCGGTCTGCGGCCTCGATCTGCGAGGCATCGGCGAAAGTCGAAAGCGAAGTGGGAAAGGGAAAGATCATGAAGCCGCGCGTCTCGCCGTGCATCACGTGCCAGCGCAACAGGATGTCGTAGGGCGCGTCCAGCGGCGAGATGTTCACCAGTTCGTGCAGCCGCTCCTTGTAGCGTTCGTTGACGATGTAGGCGGTGGCGCCGCAATGCGGCACGGTTTTCAGGTTGGGCATGAACAGCCGGTCGTCGGCCACCAGTTCGCGCCGCGTGCGTAACAGGTCCGCCATATAGCGCGGGTCGGTGATCGACAGGTCGCTGAACATCACGTCCCAGTCGCCCGCCGGCATCTGCGCCAGCGCGCGCTCGATGCCGGCGCAGCTGTGCGGGCCGAACAGGACGTCGTCCTCGAGGATCATCACATGGCCCGGCGCCTCGACGGCCTCCGCAATCGCGTTGCGATGGCTCAGGTGGCAGGCTTTTTCGGTCTCGCCGATCTTGCCGCGTATGCCGGCGCGCAGCACGTCATCGCGATTGACCGCGGATATGCGCGAAAGGAACCAGCCCGGCGCCTTGTGCTGGCGGAAATTATCTTCCACAAAGCGCCGCCGCTCGGGGGCGCGGTCCAGGTTGATGTAAAAGCATTCCATGGCGCGTTGGCTACGACCTGGCTTGGGGGATACCGCTGATGCACGTGTCGCGGATTGTTCAGCACATTGTATGGCCTATTGCCCGCGCCGCCGGCGCGAGCTGCCTAGCCGGGCCGCTGTGAAAACGTGCGTTCGAAGACGCCCTCGGCGATCCGGTTCTTGAGAATTTCGATCGAGCCGCCGGCAATCATCCAGCCGCGGCAGCGGCGCATGCAGTATTCCACCAGCGATTCCTGGCTGTAGCCCATGCCGCCCATCACCTGCAGCGCCTCGCTGGCGATCTCGAAACCGGCCTGGTTGCAATAGGCCTTGGCGATCGCCGTGTCCTGCGCCGAAGGAATGCCGTTGGCGTCGGTGGTGACGGCGGCGCGGTAGAGCAGCAGCTGGCCGGCATCCAGCTTCATTTTCATCTCGGCGAATTTCCATTGCAGGCCCTGGAACTCGCACAACAGGCGGCCGAACTGCTTGCGCTGCATCGCCCACTGCCGCGCTTCTTCATAGCAATAGCGCCCCAGCGCCAGCGAACGCGAGGTGTTGCCCAGGCGTTCGACGTTGAAGCCGGCGATCTGCTTCTTGAAGCCGCCTTCTTTGAGCACCACCATTTCCGGTGCCACATGCACGTTGTCGAAATAAATCTGCGCCCACTCTTCACCGGACATGAACGAGGAATGCTGGCCGAAGCGCACACCCTCCGCCTTGGTATCGACCAGCACCGAGCCGATGCCGCCGACGCCCGGGCCGAACCGGACATAGACCAGGAACACCGTCGCATGGGCCGAATGGGTCGAGAACACCTTGGCCCCGTTGACCGTGACGGTGTCGCCGTCGACCACCGCGCTGGTCTTCAGGTCGGTGACCGCTGACCCCGCCTCGGGCTCGCTCATGCCCAGGCCCATCACCGTCTCGCCCTTGAGCAACCCCGGCAGGAAACGGGCTTTCTGCTCGGCGCTGGCGTATTCGATGA
>DATAZV010000213.1:0-8943 GCA_036271855.1 Burkholderiales bacterium | reverse complement strand
TTTGCATCGCAAGGTGGCGGTCAAGACCCTGCGCATCGAGCGCTCCGACCCCGCCGCGCGCGAGGCCATGGTGCAGCTGCTGCTGGACGAGGCGCGCATCGTCGGCAAACTCGCGCATCCCAACATTGTTCCCCTGTTCGATGCCGGCGAGCACCAGGGCCTGCCGTATCTCGTATTCGAATTCGTCGCCGGCCAGCCCTTGTCCGAGGTCCTGCGCGCACGCGGCAAGCTGCCGGTGCTGGAGGCGGTGCAACTGGCGCTGGGCATGCTGCGCGGCATCGAGTGCGCGCACCAGCAGAACATCGTACATCGCGACATCAAGCCGGCCAACATCATGTTGATAGGCGAAGTGCCGCGCATCATGGACTTCGGCATCGCCAGCCGCACCGACGGCGCGCTGGGTACGCAAAGCAACAGCGGCGGCCTGTCCGGCACGCCGCGCTACATGGCGCCCGAATACCTTTCCGGCGGCGAGTTCACCCCGAGCTGCGACCTGTTCGCCCTCGGCATGGTGCTGTACGAAATGCTCTGCGGCAAGCCGGCGGTGGGCGGCAGCGACGTCTACGCCATCATGAACGCGATGGTCAACAAGGCCTTCCTGCCGCCGTCGCGCGTCAATCCCGAAATCGACGAACGGCTGGATGCCATCGTGATGCGCGCCATCGCCAAGGACCCGGCGGCGCGCTATGCCAGCCCGGGTGAAATGATGGCCGCTCTGACCGCCTACGCGCGCCCGCAGACGGCCGCGCCGGACGAGGAGAGCGGGCACGGCATCCTGGAATTCGTGCTGCGGCGGATGCGCTACAAGAGCGACTTCCCGGTGCTCTCTTCGACCATCGCCTCGATCAACAAGCTGATGGCCTCGGAGGACGAGCCGGCCAGCGCACTGGCCGACGGCATCCTCAAGGACGTGGCGCTGACCAACAAGGTGCTGCGCATGGTCAACACCGCCTCCTTTTCGCAGTTCGGCGGATCGGTCTCGACCGTGTCGCGCGCGGTGTCGATCCTCGGTTTCCAGAAGGTGCGCGCCGCGGCGCTTTCGCTGATGCTGTTCGAGCACCTGCAAAACAAGACCCAGGCGGCCGACCTGAAGGACCAGGTCAGCGCCAGCTATTTCAGCGGCGTGCTGTCGCGCGAACTGGCGGCGGCCCTGGGTTTTCGCAATGCCGAGGAAGCCTTCATCTGCGCCATGTTCCATCGCCTGGGCAAGCTGCTGGCGACCTTCTATCTGCACGAGGAATCGGCCGATGTGGCGCGCCTGGCGCGTGCCGAAGGGATGGACGAGGACGAGGCGGCGGAGCAGGTGCTGGGCTTGTCCTACACCGGCCTGGGTCTGGGCGTCGCGGAGAAATGGAATTTTCCCGCGGGCATTCTTGGTAGCATGCGGGTGCCGGCCGCCGGCGCGCCGGTGTTGCCGCCGGCCAACGACGCGGAGCGCATGTGCGCACTGGCCGGCATGGCCACCCGCATGGCCGACGCGGTGCGTTTGCCGGCGGGCGCCCAGCGCGAGGCAGCGCTGGCGAAGATCGCCAACAAATACGGCCATGCGCTAAACATCAATGCGCGCCAGATGGCCACCGTACTCAAGCACGCGGCGCGCACCTTTGTCGCCGAGGCTGCCAGCCTGGACCTGCGCATCGGCTCGGGCGATTTCGTGCAAAAGCTGCGGCTGATGGACGGTGCGCCCTTGCCGGAGCCGGAGACGGCAGAATCCGCCGCCGATCGCGCCGCCGGCGAGGTCCTGGACGATACCGTGCTCAACACGCGCCCGCCCGGGGCCGCCCGCCTGGCCGGTGGGCCGACCCCGGTGGCGGCTTCGCGCGAGGGCATGCTGGCGGCAGGCATTTCCGACATCACCAATACCCTGGCCGGGCCGTACGACCTGAACGACGTGCTGCGCATCATTCTCGAAACCATGTTCCGGGCGATCGGCTTCACCCGCGTCCTGCTGTGCACCAACGATGCGCGCAGCAACACGCTGAAGGGGCGCTTCGGTTTCGGCGGCGACATCGACGGCCTGGTCAAGCGCGGTTTCGCAATTCCGCTGACCGGTTCGCGCGACGTCTTTTACGCCGCCCTGAGCAAGGGCGCCGACATTTGCATCGAGGATGTGGAGGCGGAGAAGATCCGCAGCTATGTGCCGGACTGGTACCGCGCCCTGGTGCGGGCGCGCGGGTTTTTCCTGTTTCCGGTGATGGTGAACAAAAAGCCGCTGGCCCTGATCTACGCCGACGGCGACGATAGCGCGACCTTGCGCCTGTCCGACAGCGAACTGAGCCTGCTGAAGACCCTGCGCAACCAGGCGATCCTGGCGATTCGCCAGAAAAGCAGCGGCTGAGCGTCGTAACGCGCCGGGCGGCGGGCCCGGTTGCCCCGGGTTTCGCCGGGTTTGCGTTGGTGTGGCGCCCAGGCGCTTGATCAACCGGGTGGATGGGCGCGGGCTCCTGACAGTTTCGGGTATTGCAGGGGGGTAAAATGCCCGCATATACCCTGCTGTTGCTCGCAAAGGCCCGGCGCCCCATGACTTTCAAGACTTTCCCGAATTCCCCCTACCAGCTGTTCGAGCCGTTCCCGCCGGCGGGTGACCAGCCGGAGGCGATCGACAAGCTGATCGAAGGCCTGGACGACGGCCTGGCTTACCAGACCCTGCTGGGGGTGACCGGTTCGGGCAAGACCTACACCATGGCCCAGGTGATCGCGCGCTCCGGCCGTCCCGCGCTGGTGCTGGCGCCGAACAAGACCCTGGCGGCGCAGCTGTACTCCGAGTTCCGCGAGTTTTTTCCGCACAACGCGGTGGAATACTTCGTCAGCTACTACGATTATTACCAGCCGGAAGCCTACGTTCCGAGCCGCGACCTGTTCATCGAGAAGGACAGCTCGATCAACGACCACATCGAGCAGATGCGCTTGTCCGCCACCAAGTCGCTGATGGAGCGGCGCGACTGCATCATCGTCGGCACCGTGTCGACGATCTACGGTATCGGCAACCCCGACGATTATCACAAGATGGTGCTGCACCTGCGGGTGGGCGACAAGCTGTCGCAGCGCGACATCATCGTCAAGCTGACCGCGATGCAGTACGCGCGCAACGAGATGGACTTTTCGCGCGGCGCCTTCCGCGTGCGCGGCGACACCATCGACGTGTTTCCGGCCGAACATAGCGAGACCGCGCTGCGCATCTCGCTGTTCGACGACGAGATCGAGTCGATCCAGCTGTTCGACCCGCTGACCGGGCACATCCGCCAGAAGATTCCGCGCTTCACCGTCTATCCCGGCAGCCATTACGTGACCACGCGCACTACCACGCTGCGCGCGGTGGAGCAGATCAAGCAGGAACTGCGCGAGCGCATCGAGTTCTTCACCACCGGCAACAAGCTGGTGGAGGCGCAGCGTATCGAGCAGCGCACCCGCTTCGACTTGGAAATGCTGGCCGAGATCGGCTTTTGCAAAGGGATTGAAAACTATTCGCGCCACCTCTCCGGCGGTGCGCCAGGCGAGCCGCCGCCGACGCTGATCGACTATTTGCCGAAAGACGCGGTGATGTTCCTGGACGAGAGCCACGTGCTGATCGGCCAGCTTTCGGGCATGTACAACGGCGACCGCTCGCGCAAGGAAAACCTGGTGGACTACGGCTTTCGCCTGCCCTCTGCCCTGGACAACCGGCCGCTGAAGTTCGCCGAGTTCGAGCGCATGATGCGCCAGACCGTGTTCGTTTCCGCCACGCCGGCGGAGTACGAGCGCACCCATAGCGGCGACGCGGTGGCCGAGCAGGTGGTGCGCCCGACCGGGCTGGTCGACCCGCAACTGATCGTGCGTCCGGCTTCGGCGCAGGTGGACGATTTGCTGTCGGAAGTGAACCGGCGCGTCAGCGTGAATGAGCGCGTGCTGGTCACCACCCTGACCAAGCGGATGTCGGAGCAGCTCACCGAATACCTGGCGGACCACGGCATCAAGGTGCGTTATTTGCACTCGGACATCGACACGGTGGAGCGGGTGGAGATCATCCGCGACCTGCGCCTGGGCATCTTCGACGTACTGGTGGGGATCAACCTGCTGCGCGAGGGGCTGGATATTCCGGAAGTCTCATTGGTCGCGATCCTCGATGCGGACAAGGAAGGTTTCCTGCGCTCCGAGCGCTCGCTGATCCAGACCATCGGCCGCGCCGCGCGCCACATCAACGGTACCGCCATTCTCTACGCCGACCGCATCACCGATTCGATGCGCCAGGCGATCAACGAGACCGAGCGCCGCCGCGGCAAGCAGGAGGCTTTCAACCTCGCCAACGGCATTACGCCGGTGGGCGTGGCCAAGCGCATCAAGGACATCATCGATGGCGTCTACGACGCCAAGTCGGCGAAGGAAAACGCGCAGGAGCAGAAGGAGACCGCCAAGGTCGAGGCGATGAGCGAAAAGCAGATCGCCAAGCAGATGCAAAAGCTGGAAAAGCAGATGTTCGATTGCGCCAAGAACCTGGAATTCGAAAAGGCGGCGCAGATCCGCGACGAGCTTTCACGCCTGAAGCAGCGCGTGTTCGGCGCCGCGCCGGAGAACCTGGCGCCCAATGTGGTGGCGATCAAGGCTGCCTGAAATAGCAGGCGGGCAACAGTGGCCGCACGGGCGGGCACGCGCCCACGTTCGCGACTGCCGCGCTATTCCGGCAGCAGGGCCAGCACGCTGATGCGGAAGCTGTCCGCCTCCTGCTGGCCCTTGAGGTCGCGCACGATCTCGCAGCAGGCCGCAAGCTCGGCCAGCAACTTGTCCCGCGTGGTGGCCAGGGCGATGGCGTCGAGCACGCCGACCGCGCCGTTGCCGAGCAGGCGGCTGATGGTCTCGCGCATGAAAAACTTCGCCGGATTGATGGCTTCATTCTCGCGCATCGAGGCCAGGCTGTCGCCGCGCAGGGTCAGCAGGTTGCCGGAGCGGGTCAGTTCGGTCACCAGGTCGCTGGCGGCCTGATCGGCGCCGGCCCCGCGCCTGGCGCCTGAGCGTGCCTGCGGCTCGCGCGCCACCGGGGTGGAGGGTTCGATGAAACCTTCGTTCAGAAGATGGGCGACGATGGCCGGCGCGTTGCCGAAGGCGGCGGCACGGGCTGCCAATTCGGCAAAGGTCAGCCTGCCGTCGACCATCAGCAGGATGGTGCGCAGGCGCGGGCCTAGCAGATGGTCGGGACTGGATACCTCGGTGATGCCCTTGGTGGTCTTCACCATCAACGCATTGGCCGGCGGATTGGGGCTCGGGCTCATGGCAGTTGCGGGGGTGGAATGGTTTTTCTTGGCTTTGATGTTCTTGCTCTTGCTGCTGGCAATTGATACGGTTGAGTTTACCGGAAATGCAGGGTGGCGTTGACTTTTTTGGTGGGCATTTTGCCTGGCGTTGCTTTTTCCCCGATGGGTTTATCCATTGTGTTGTTGCGAACCGCGAGTGCGCGCGGCGCTTGTCGGCGGCCCGATGCCCACATCTGGGTCCGCGCCTGCAATAATGGCGGCCTATGACCGCAACTTTTCACTCTTTGCGCGCCGCGCCGGGCCGATGGGCAAGCTGATCGAACTGCGCGAGGTAGGCAAGACCTTCGCCAATGGCACCGAGGCGCTGACCGGCATGTCCCTGACGGTCAGCGAAGGCGAGTTCGTCAGCCTGCTCGGACCTTCGGGCTGCGGCAAGAGCACGGTGCTGCGGATGATCGCAGGCCTGGCCGCACCATCCAGTGGGCAAATTGTGGGTGCCGGCGACGGCAAGGCGGCGCGCGACATCGGTTTCGTATTCCAGGAACCGACCCTGATGCCCTGGGCCACGGTGGCCGGCAATGTGCTGTTGCCGCTCAAGCTGCAAGGCGTTGCCGCGGCGGAGTCACGCAAGCGGGTGGAGGAAGCGCTGGCACTGGTGGGGCTGCAGCAGTTCGGCGCTTCCTATCCACGCGAGCTTTCCGGCGGGATGAAAATGCGCGTGTCGATCGCGCGCGCCCTGATCACCCGGCCGCGCCTGCTGCTGCTGGACAAGCCCTTCGCCGCGCTCGACGAAATGACGCGGATGAAGCTCAACGACGACCTGCTGCGCCTGTGGCGCGCGCATGGCCTGACCATCGTGTTCGTCACCCATTCGGTCTACGAGTCGGTCTATCTGTCCAGCCGGGTGGTGGTGATGGCGGCGCGTCCCGGGCGGGTGGTGGCCGACGAAACGATAGACCCGCCCAATGGCGCGGCGTATGCACGCAACGAGGAATTCCGCCTGTCGCCCGAATATGCGGCGGCCTGCCGGCGGGTGTCGCGTGCGCTGCAGGGCGATACGGCGGGGGCGCGATGAAGCCCTTGCCGAAGTGGGTGAATATCGTCGTGCCGCTGCTGATTGCTGTCCTGGCGCTGGCGGCCTGGGAGGCGGTGGTGCGGGTGCGCGAAATACCGCCCTACGTGATCCCCGCGCCCAGCCTGGTATGGAGCACCCTGATCAGCGATTGGCCGACCCTCTGGCCCGCCTTGCTGGTGACGGTGAAGATCACCTTGCTGTCGCTGCTGCTGGCGGTGGTCGGCGGGGTGCTGCTGGCTTTCCTGTTTTCGCTCTCGCCGTGGATCGAGTTGTCCCTGGTGCCTTTCGCGGTGATCCTGCAGGTGACGCCGATCATCGCGATTGCGCCGCTGATCATCATCTATGCGCCCAATACGCTGTCGGCGCTGCTGATCTGCGCCTGGATCGTGGCTTTTTTCCCGATCCTTTCCAACACCATCGTCGGCCTGCGCAGCGCCGACCGCAACCTGCAGGACCTGTTCAGCCTTTATGGCGCTTCGCGCTGGCAGCGCTTACGTTATCTCCTGGCGCCTTCGGCCTTGCCGTATTTTCTCGCCGGCCTGAAAATCGCCGGCGGCCTGAGCCTGATTGGCACCGTGGTGGCCGAATATGCGGCCGGTACTTCGGGGCAGGAGTCGGGGCTGGCGTATCGCATACTCGAAGCCTCGTTTCGCCTCAACGTGCCGCGCATGTTCGCCGCGCTGTTGTTGGTGGCGGCGACCGGCATCGTCATCTATTTTTCGTTCAACGGATTGTCGCGGGCGCTGCTGAAAAAATGGCACGAGAGCGAACTTGACGGCAATCGCTAAAATGCGGCCTGGACCGAGTCTGAATCGAGGAACCCCGATGCCCGTTTATCGTTTCGCCGCCCTTGCGGCCATGCTGTTTGCCGCGCTCGCACAGGCACAGACGGCCGAAAAAGTGACTTTCGCCACCAACTGGAAGGCGCAAGCCGAGCATGGGGGCTACTACCAGGCCTTGGCCGATGGCACGTACAAGCAGTGCGGGCTGGACGTGCGGATCCAGATGGGTGGCCCCTCGGCGAACAACCGGCCGCTGCTGGCAGTGGGCAAGATCGATTTCCTGATGGGCGGCAATATGCTGCAGGCTTTCGATTCGGTGAAGCAGAAGATTCCCACCACCGTGGTCGCCGCGCATTTCCAGAAAGACCCGCAGGGCATCATCGCCCATCCCGAGGCTGCTTACGCGAAATTCGAAGACCTGAAAAAAGCCCCGGTAATCATGATCTCGGCCTATTCGCTGGCGGGCTTTTACCAGTGGATGAAATCGCAATACGGTTTCAAGGAAGAGCAGGTCAAGCCCTACAACTTTTCGATTGCCCCTTTTCTGGTCAACAAGACCTGGGCGCAGCAGGGCTTACTTTCCTCCGAGCCTTATTCAATCGAAAAGGAAGCCAAGTTCAAACCGAAGTTTTTCTTGCTGGCGGACTACGGCTGGAGCACGTATTCGAATACGGTGGAGACGCGTAACGACCTGATAGAGAAAAAGCCCAAGACGGTGCAATGCTTTGTCGATGCATCGGCGATCGGCTGGACCAATTACCTTTATGGCAACAACAAGGCCGCCAACGAGATGATCAAAAAGGCCAACCCGGAAATGACCGACGACCTGATCGCCTATTCGATTGCCAAGATCAAGGAATACGGCATCGTCGATTCGGGCGATGCCGCGGCGAAGGGCATCGGCATGATGACCGACGCGCGCATGCAGGACTTTCTCGACAAGATGGTCAAGGCGGGCCTGTTCAAGCCGGGTGAGATCGACCTGAAAAAAGTCTACACCCTGAAGTTCACCGGTAGTGGCGCCGGCATGGCGGAAAAAAAGAAGCTGACTGGAAAGTAGCCTTAGGCACCTGTCAGGTGTTTTAAATAGAACACTGTATCCACCGCCATGCGCGGAAAGGTCGGCGGCAGTTGTTCCGCCGCGATCAGCTCGAAGCCGTTCTTCTCGTAAAAGCGGTGCGCCGCGCGCAGCACAGGCACGGTGCCCAGGTAGATCTCGCGCATGCCGCGCTGCTGCGACCAGACCAGCAATTCTTCCAGCAGGCGCGCCGCCACGCCCGACTGGCTGCCGCGATGCGGCGCCTTGACGAACATCTTGCGCAATGCGCCCTGGCCATTGCCGAAGTCGCGCAGCGCAATGGTGCCGACTACCTCGCCGGTTCCGCAACTGCCGTCTGCCACTGCCACCCAGAAATTGCCGTTACCGCACTGGTAAAACCCCGGTATGTCCAGTAGGTCCGGCTGGTCGGCCAGGGTCACCGCCACCTTGAATTCGATGGTCTGGATCGGCAGGATGGTATCGACCACGCCTTGCTGGTACAGCGGGTCATAGGGCTGGATGTGGATCATGGCGCCGGCATCACATCGCCGATGGTCTTGCGCGCCACTTGCGCGCGTTCCACCGGGGTCTGGGTCTTGGCGACGATTTTCAGGCGGTCCTGGCCGCTCAATTGCACATTGCGGTTTTTTTGCACCAGCCGGATCACGCGGGCAGCATCGATGGGCGCGTCCTTCTTGAACTGGATCAGGATGCTCTCGGGTCCGGCGTCGATTTTCAGTACGCCGGCTTCCTGCGCGGTGATACGCAGGCGGTGGCTTTCGACCAGCACCTGCGCCGCTTCGGGCAGCCTGCCGAAGCGGT
>DATAZV010000212.1:0-2706 GCA_036271855.1 Burkholderiales bacterium | reverse complement strand
CGGGAGAAAATTCTCATATACTGGCGGCATAATCAGAACAGCAATTGCCGAATGGTATTCAACTTCGAGCAGGGTAAAAAGCGCAGCGTCGCCCGCCGGCATGAAGGCGTGGTGGTGGCGGCCTGGCGCTACAAGATACCCGAGGAGCCCGCGTGAAAAAATCTGCCGACACCGTCCTGCTGGACAACCTGCGGCGCGAAATGAGCAAGCGCCATCTTTCCGAGACGGACATCGCCCATCGTTCCGGGCTTTCGGTCAGCAGCATCAAGGTGCTGCTGGCCACGCAGGAGGGTGGCGAGTCGCTCAGCCTGGCGAAAATGCAGCGCTTTGCCGATGCGCTGGGCATGAGCGCCGCGCAATTGCTGACCGAAGCGGAAGACGCAGGCGCGCCGGTGCGCGGGGCGCCGGTGCGTGCCGCGTCGCGTGCCGGCGACGCCACGCCCAAGCAGCTGGGCCAGCTGATCGAGGATTTTTTCGTCCTGCCCGAGGCGGACCGCCGCGCCCTGCTCACGCACGCCACCGACATGGCGTCCAAATACCGCACGCAGGTGATGCGCTAGGCGGCGCCGCGTTGCGTTGCGCTGCGCGGACGCGCAGGAGAATAAAAAAGGGCGCCTCGCGGCGCCCTTTTTTTCGTCCCGGTGATGCCAGCCTAGCTGCCGAGGTGGCGGTCGAAAAAGCGCGCGATTTCCTCGAACGCTTCCTTCGTCTCCGGCGCATTCACATCGCGGCCGTACTGCGAGTGCGACATCGCCTCGAACACCTGCAGCGTCGCTTCCACGCCGGACTGGCGCAGCTTGCGGTGCGTGCGCACGGTGTTGGAAAGCAGCAGGTCGCGCGTGCCGGTGGTGAGGATGGCCGGCGGAAAGCCGTGCAGGTCGCCGAACAGCGGCGAGAGCATCGGGTCTTTCGGGTCGCGCCCGGCCATGTAGAGGTCGGCGCGCTTGTCGCAGTTGGCGCCGGGGGCGACCAGCACGTTGTCGACCATCGCATTGGTCTGGAACGAGTCGCCGGAAAGCGTGAGGTCGCTCATCGGCGTGCCGGGGGCGATGGCCGCCGGCATGCGCAGATGGTCCTGCTTGATGCGCAGGACCATGGCGAGTGTGAGATTGCCGCCGGCCGAGGAGCCGAAGATCGCCATGTTCGCAGGCTTCGCCATCTTGGTCGCGGCCTTGTACACCGCCACCGAATCATCCAGCGCGGCGGGGTAGGGAAAGTCCGGCGGCATGCGGTAGTCCACCGAGATCACCCTGTAATGGCCGAAGCCGGCCATGAAGATGGCTTCCACCGTGCCCGACTCGCCGGGACCGTTGACAAAGCAGCCGCCGTGCACGTGCACCAGCAGGCGGTGGCGATTTTTCGCCGGCATGGTGGCGGGCGTGAGTATGTTCACCTTCACCCCGGCGATCACCGCCGGCTCGCTTTTCACGTGCAGCGCCTCGCGCAAGGCCGGCACGCCCTTCATGGTGGCGGCGGTGACGGCCGCCACCTGCGCCTTCCAGCCTTCCGCCGTGGTAGGAATGTCGTTGTACACGGGTGAGAGCGGCTGCGCGATCAGCTTCTGGATTTCCGGGCTGACGGAGTTGGGCACGGGGATGGTCTTGGCCGGGACTTCGCGTGGGGCCAGTTGCGCGCCTTGTGCGAAGGCGGAGGGCATCGGCAAAACGGTGAGCGCGGCAAGGGCGGCAGCGGACAGCAGCATGCGGGGGCGGGGCGGGTGCATTGGGTGTCTCCGTAATTGTTTTGGTTACCGGTCTGTGCCGGTCCGCGAGCATCTTAGCCGAATGCGACCCGATCATCCCGAAAGCTGGTCGAAGCGGCGGCGCGCGCTGATACAGATGGAAACATGTTGTCTCAATTGCTTACGGCTTTTTTTGCGCTTGGTGTGAATAATGCCCTATCGGAATTCGGCTTTGCCGGACCGATATGGAGGTTGCGATGAGCGCTGAACTGTTATTCGTTTTGGTGGTGGCGGGACTGGTGGCTATCGGCGCCGTCGGCCTGTGGATTTATTCGACCGTGATGGCGATGCACGCCAAGCGCCGGCAAATTGAACTGCCACGCCGGCATACCCTGCGCACCTTACCGTCGAAGTGGGAGTCGCGGCGGTATCGGTAGGCGCGCATTGGAAATGGGGGTCGGATCATGGTTTCGCGCGCCCTTTGCGAAATTGCTCATTTGCGTAATCCTTGACCCTGATTGCCGGGTTGCGGAGTGACGCGAACCGCAACCAACAACTGAATGACGACCGGCGAATGCAGGGTCATCACCGCGTGCCTTGCGGAGCAAGGAAATCGGGGTCGGATCACTTTTCGCTTTTTGAAAAGTGCTCTGACCCCGTTTTACGAATTGCGGAGTGACGCGGGAACGCGCCTACACCGTCTGGTGCGTGATCATCTTGGTGTTGAGATAGGCCTCGATGGCTTCCGAGCCGCCTTCCGAGCCATAGCCCGAGTCCTTCACGCCGCCGAAGGGAATTTCCGGCAGGGCCAGGCCGTGGTGGTTGATCGAGACCATGCCGGACTCGAAGGCGCTGCCGATGGCTGCCGCCGTCTTGGCCGACGAGGTGTAGGCGTACGCGGCCAGGCCCCAGGGCAGGCGGTTGGCTTCCAGCACCACGCTGTCGAAGTCCTTGAACGGCGCCACCGGGGCGATGGGGCCGAAGGGCTCTTCGTTCATGATGCGCGCGTCCATCGAGACGTTGGT
>DATAZV010000211.1:0-7682 GCA_036271855.1 Burkholderiales bacterium | reverse complement strand
GCCGCCGCCAGGCCGGACTCGACCGCCCCCAGCTCGTTGGATGAGCTGATGAATACACGGTTGACCGCCGAGACGCGGCCGCGCAAGGCGTCCGGCGTGTAGAGCTGCACCGAGGTCTGGCGGATCACCGCGCCGAAGTTGTCGGCCGCGCCGATGACCACCAGCGCGGCCAGCGAAATCCAGAAGCTGGTGGAAAAACCGAATACCACCGTGGCAAATCCGTAGATGCCCACCGCCAGCAGGAAGCTGCGCCCGGCATGCGCCTCTTTCTTGCGGTGGCCGACGTAAAACGCCATCAGCACCGCGCCCAGCGCCGGCCCGGCGGATAGCCAGCCGAGACCCGTAGGGCCGACATGCAGGATGTCCTTGGCGTACAGCGGCAACAGCGCGGTGGCGCCGCCCAGCAGCACGGCAAACAGGTCGATGGTCATCGGCGCCAGCACTTCCGGGGTGTTCCACACATGCGCGAGGCCGCCGAACACCTCGCGCCAGGAACCATTGCGCACCGGGCCGGAAGGCGGGCGCGAGCGGATCGCGATGGCGACGCCGGCGGCGACGAAAATGCACGCCACGTTCATCGCGTAGACGGTGAAAGCGGAGCCGCCCAGCGCGATCAGCACGCCGGCCAGCGTCGGGCCGGCCACCGAGGCGGTCTGGAAAATGGTGGCGTTCCAGGTGACCGCGCGCGCCAGCATGGGTGCCGGCACGATCTGCGGCAGCAGGGCGTCGCGCGCGGCGCGGTTCAGCACGGTGGAAAGGCCGGTGAGCGCGATGGTGACGTAGATCCAGCCCACCGCCACGTGCTGCCAGGCGCCGATGGCCAGCAGCAGCGCGCCGGCGAACCAGATCAGGAGCGAAAGCGCGCACACCTTGCGGCGGTCGCTGCGGTCGGCGATCTGCCCGGCGGGAAGAAAAAACGCCAGCACCGGAATGAACTGCACCAGGCCGGTCCAGCCCAGGGCCATGGCCGAGCCGGTGCGCTCATAGATGTCCCAGCCGATCGCCACCGCCTGCGCCTGCTGCGCCACCGAGGAGAACAGGATCATGGTGACGAACAGGCGAAAGTCGCGGATGCGAAACGGCACGTAAGGGCCATCAATACCGCCGGCGGGGACTGCGCTCATGGCACTGCTTACGGTGGCCGCATGCAAAACGAAAGGCGGATCATACCGGGAGTGGCCGCGCCGGATGAAGATGACGCGGTGATACACACTATCGTGACAGGGATGCCAGCCCTGTCACATTTTGCATCGCGACATTCCGTTAAGCTCAAGGACCAATTCGATTAATTACTGGACAGACGCGGGATATCCAAAATATGCTGTCTGCCCCGGCCGCTTCAAGCATCGGCCGGGAACGCCGCCGGCAACGGCCGGCGCGTCTGCGGGAACCTGTGAGCACAAATCAAAAGGACAGGGGCGGCGGGAACCGAAAGGACTGGCGGAAGCGGCTGCTGCCTTTTTACGCGGCGCTGGCCGTGTGCGCCGTGCCGATGGCCGCGCACGCCGAAACCGCCGGCGATGCCCCCGTCGTCGTTGCCGAGGCCGAAGCCACGGCGGTCGAACGCAGCGTCAAGGCGGCCTACCTGTACAAGTTCGCCGGCTACGTCGAGTGGCCGGAAGGCTCTTTTCCGCGCCCCGACTCGCCGCTCACCTTCGGCGTCATGGGCGACGAGGCCTTTGCCGGCGAGCTCAGCCGCCTGGTGACCGGCCGCTCGGTCGCCGGCCGGCCCCTGTCGGTGCGCCGGGTCCGCGAAGGCGAGCCGCTGACTGGCCTGCACATCCTGTTTGTCGGCCGCGCCGACGATCAATTGCTGGACCAGGTGAGCCGCGCCGTCGCCAACCGGCCGGTGCTGGTGGTCTCCGAATTCGACAGCGGGCTGGCCCGCGGCAGCACCATCAATTTCGTGGTGGCCGAAGGCCGGGTCAAGTTCGCGATTTCCGCCGAGAGCGCGGAAAAGCACTCGCTCAAGCTCAGTTCGCGCCTGCTCACGGTGGCGCAAAACATGGGAGCGCCCTGAGATGCTGCTCTCCGGCAAACAGTCGATCCGGCAAAAGCTGTTGCTGGTGGTGGCGCTGACCACGCTGACGGCGCTGCTCACCAGCGGCGTCGCCATGCTGTATTACGACTTCCGCACTTCGCGCCAGGCCTGGATCCGCGACCTCACCACCCAGGCCGACGTTCTCGGCCGTGCCAGCGCCCCGGCCTTGAGTTTCGACGACCCGAAAACCGCCCGCGACAGCCTGCAGGTGCTCAAGGCCAGGCCGGAGATCACGGCGGCGGCGATCTACACCGCCAAGGGCCGCCTGTTCGCCAGCTACGCCGCGCCCGGCCTGGCCGACGCGCACCTGCCGAACCTGCCGGAAGTGGACGGCTATGAAATCGACAGCCGCGAGCTCCAGGTGTTCAAGCGCATCATCGACGAGCACGAGATTCTCGGCACCGTCTACCTGCGCGCCAGCCATCAACTGTTCAGCCGCGTGCGCGACTACTGCGTGATCCTCGGCATGGTGACGGCCGCCGGCCTGCTGATGGCGCTGGCGCTCTCCTCCCGCCTCAACGCGGCGGTGGCCGGGCCGATTGTCGCCATGAGCGGGGTGGCGCGCCGGGTGATGGAAAGCCGCGACTTCAGCCTGCGCGTGAGCAAGACCACCGAAGACGAGATCGGCACCCTGGCCGATGCCTTCAACGGCATGCTCTCCGAGATCGGCCGCCGCGCCGAGATCCTGGAGGAGTCGAACCGCAAGCTCGGCGCCGAGATCGCCGAGCGCCGCGGCGCCGAGGAGGCGCTGCGCCTGAGCGAGCGGCGCAACCGCAGCCTGGTCGACGCCAGCAGCGCCGTGGTGTGGATGGCCGACGGCGGCGGCCGCTTCGCCGAAGAGGTGCCGTCCTGGTCGGACTACACCGGCCAGGCGCGCGAGCAGTACCAGGGCCTGGGCTGGCGCCGCGCCTTCGCGCCGGCCGACCAGGCCGCCCTCGAGGCCGCCTGGGAGACGGCGCTGGCCCATCCCGGCCCTTTCGGCCTGGAGCTGCGCCTGTGGCACGCGAGCACCCAGCGCCACCGCCACGTCAGCGTGCGCGGGGTGCCGCTGATCGGCGCCGACGGCGCCCCCGGCGAATGGATCGGCACCATCTCCGACATCGACGACCAGCGCCGCGCCGAACAGGAGCTGCGCGAACTCAACACCGAGCTGGAAACCCGGGTCGCCAGCCGCACCGCCGAACTGGAAGCCGCCAACAAGGAACTCGAAAGCTTCAGCTACTCGGTCTCGCACGACCTGCGCTCGCCGCTGCGCGCGGTGGCCGGCTTCGCGCGCCTGCTGTGGGAAGACCACGCCGAACAGCTCGACGAGGAAGCGCGGCGCAAGCTCGGCTTCGTGCAGGGCGAGGCGCAGCGCATGGGCGTGCTGATCGACGACCTGCTGGCCTTCTCGCGCCTGGGCCGCCAGGCGATGCAGAGCGGCCCCCTGGAGATGCAGAAGATCGCCCACGATGTCTACGAGCGCCTGCTGGTGCAGCATGCCGGCCCGCCGGTGAAATTCCAGCTCGGCACCCTGCCGCCGGCGCAGGGCGACCGCGTGCTGCTGGAACAGGTGTGGGCCAACTTTCTTTCCAACGCGATCAAATTCTCCGCCAAGCGCGAGCACCCGGTGATCGAGGTCGGCGCCGTCAGCGATGAAAAGGAACACATCTATTTCGTGCGCGACAACGGCGCCGGCTTCGACCCGCGCTACACCGCCAAGCTATTCGGCGTGTTCCAGCGCCTGCACGACGCCGAGGACTTCGCCGGCACCGGCGTCGGCCTGGCGCTGGTGGCCCGCATCGTCAACCGCCATGGCGGCCGGGTCTGGGCGGAAGGCAAGTTGGATCATGGCGCCACCTTTTATTTCACCTTGCCGAAGGAGCCCGTCGATGGAAGTGATTGAGACAATCGAAATCCTGCTGGTCGAGGACAACGCCCTGGACGCCGAGCTGACCATGCGCGGCCTGAAGAGCGGCCAGATCACAGGCAACGTCACCTGGCTGAAGGACGGCCAGCAGGCGCTGGACTACCTGTTTCGCGCCGGCGCCCATGCGGGCCGCGCCGGCGGCGAGCCGCGCCTGATCCTGCTCGACCTGAAGATGCCCCGGGTCGACGGCATTGAGGTGCTGCGGGCCATCAAGTCCGACGAGAGCACACGGCGCATCCCGGTGGTGGTCATGACTTCGTCGCAGGAGGAAAGCGACGTGGTGAAAAGCTACGATCTCGGCGCCAACAGCTACCTGGTCAAGCCGATCGCCTTCGACTCGCTCACCGAAGTGGCGCGCCAAGCCGGCCTCTACTGGCTCGGCATGAACCGCGGCGCGCCGCGCTAGAGACGGCCGCTTCGTCCGTACCCCCGTCCGCACCCCCGCCCGCACCCCAGGAGGCAAGCCATGAATGACCACAACGCGCCCGCCATGCCCGCCGCCACCCCGGGCACGCCGCTGCGCCTGTTGCTGGCGGAAGACCGGCTGGTCGACGCCGAACTGCTGCTGTCGCGCCTGAAGCGCCTGGGCTACCGCGTCGAAAACCGCCGCGTCTGGAGCGAGGAAACCTTCACGCAGGCGCTTGCCGGGTTCGCACCCGAACTGATCATCTCCGACTTTTCGATGCCGGCCTTCGACGGCCGCGCCGCCCTCGGCATCGCGCGCAGGCTGGCGCCGCAAGTGCCCTTCGTGTTCGTCTCCGGCTCGATCGAGGCCGCGCAGGTGGCGGCCGCGCTTGAGGCCGGCGCCGCCGGCTACCTGTCGAAGAACGACCTCGGCCCGTTGGCCACGGTGCTGCAGCGCGTCCTCGGCGCGCCGCACACCAATTGACGCGCGGCGCCGCGGCACAACTGCCTTTCGCCAATGTCCGGAATCCACTTCAAGCACAAACGGCGGCGCGGCAAGCGTGACCGGCCGGCAGGGAGAACGCAGATGAGCCTTGACCAATTGCGGGCACCGGGATGCCCCGGCGCGACGGCGCCGCCCGGCACAGGCGGCGCCGGTGCTGCCGTCGCGGCGCTGACCATCATCGCGGCCCTGCTGCTGGCGGCCCCGGCGGCGGCGCAGCAAGTGGCGCTGAAGGACCTGGCCGACATGAGCCTGGAAGAGCTCAGCAACATCAAGGTCACCTCGGTGTCGGGCAGCGCCGAACCGCTGTCCGGCGCGGCGGCCTCGATCTACGTCATCACCGGCGAGGACATCCGCCGCTCGGCCGCCACCAGCCTGCCGGAAGCGCTGCGCCTGGCGCCCAATCTGCAGGTGGCGCGCATCGATGCGCGCAATTACGCCATCAGCGCGCGCGGCTCCAACGGCGCCTTCTCCAACAAGATGCTGGTGCTGATCGACGGCCGCATCGTCTATACGCCGCTGTTTTCCGGTGTGTTCTGGGACGCGCAGGACGTGATGCTGGAGGATGTGGAGCGCATCGAGGTGATCAGCGGTCCCGGCGGCACCCTGTGGGGCAGCAACGCCGTCAACGGCGTGATCAACGTGATCACCCGCTCGGCCAAGGACACCCAGGGCGGCCTGCTCGCCGCCGGCGCCAGCACCCACGAAACCGGCGCGGCGACGCGCTACGGCGGCACCCTCTCCAACGGCGGCCACTACCGCATCTACGGCAAGCATGCCGACTACGACGACACCCGCGCCGCCAGCGGCGCCCAGGTGTTCGACGGCTGGCGCCGCGACCAGATGGGCTTTCGCGCCGACTGGGGCGGCGGCGCCGACGCCTTCACGCTGCAGGGAGACGCCTACCGCGGCGAGCTGTACCAGGCCGCGACCAGCGCCATCATCACCGGCGGCGCCAACCTCACCGGCCACTGGACCCGACGCTTCGACGGCGACTCGCAGCTGCGGGTGGTGGCCTACTTCGACCATACCGACCGCAACCAGCCGGGCGCCTTCATCGAAAACCTGAACACCGCCAGCGCCGACTTGCAATACGCCTTCAAGCTGGGCGCGGCGCACCAGTTCACCCTGGGCGGCGGCTATCGCGCCGCCTGGGACCGGCTGGACAACGGCACCGCCTTCGCCTTCGTGCCGACCGCGCTGGACCTGCACTGGGGCAACCTGTTCGCGCAGGACGAGATCAGCCTCACCGAGAGCCTGCGGCTCACCGCCGGCGCCAAGGTGGAGAGCAACACCTATACCGGCGCCGAGTTCCTGCCCAGCCTGCGCCTGGCCTGGAAGGTGACCCCCCAGCACCTGCTGTGGAGCGCGGTCTCGCGCGCGGTGCGCGCGCCCTCGCGCATCGACCGCGACCTTTTTGCCCCGACCAAGCCGCTGCTGGTCACGACGGCCGGCGTACCGATTTTCCTGCTCGCCGGCGGCCCCAACTTCGTCTCCGAGGTGGCCAAGGTCTACGAACTCGGCTACCGCGGCCAGCCTACCTCCGCCTTCACCTATTCCGTCACCGCTTTCTACCAGCACTACGACAAGCTGCGCAACGTCGAAGCCGGCCTGTTCGGCCTGAACCTGGCGTTCGACAACCGGGCGGAGGGCTCGGTCGGCGGCGTCGAGATGTGGGGCAACTGGCAGGTGATGAAAGGCTGGCGCGTTTCCGGCGGCTTCGTCGGCCAGCACACCGGCGCCCGTCCCACCGCGGACGCCAGCAACCAGCACGCCGCGATCAGCCTGGGCGACGACCCCACCCGCTACTGGAGCCTGCGCTCCTCGGTGGATCTGGGCACCAGCCAGGAGCTCGACGTCAGCGTGCGCCACACCAGCGCATTGACGACCCCGGCGGTGCCGGCCTACACCGCGGTGGACTTGCGCTATGGCTGGCGCGTCATGCCCAAGGTGCAGGCCGCGCTGATCGTGCAGAACCTGTTCGAACCCAAACACGTGGAGTTCGGCACCGCGCCGGGCTACAGCGAGATCGGGCGCAATATTTTCGTCAAGCTGAACGTCGCCTTTTAGGCCGCGCGGACACCCGCCCGCCGCCGCCACACCGGCGCGGCATGGGCCGGGGTGGTTTGGCCTAGAATGGCATGGCGCCGGCATTGCGGTTGCCGACCGCGACCCGGCCGGCACGCATCCAAGAATATCGCCCCGCGCCTTGCAGCCTGCGAAAAAAAGGGAGCCGTCATGAAAGAAGAAGTCCAGGATGTGGTCGGCATGTTCGGCCGCAGCGGGGAACTGCAGACCGGCATCGGCAAGGTCTCCGGCGTCATCGCCTTTTCGCTGGGCATTCTCTGCGTGCTCGGGGTGCTGGCCTTCCTCTACCCGCAATACCTCACCACGCCGGAACTGCGCAAGAACTACAACCCGGGCCTGATGCGCCACCTGCTGTTCGCCTGCATGCTGATCGCCGGCGGCATTGCGCTCACCAACCTGATGCTCGGGCGTTTTCGCGTGCTCAACTTCGCCGCGCTGGTGCTGATCATCACCGCGCAGGCGCTGGGCGGCGCCGCCGTGCCGGTGGGCAACTTTCCCGACCACACTCCCTACGTCGGCCTGGACTGGTTCATCCTCGACCTGCTCGGCTCCACCATGGTGTTCGTGCTGATCGAAAAAATGTTTCCCCTCTACAAGGGCCAGCCGGTGTTCCGCTTTGACTGGCAGACCGACTTCACCCATTTCGTGGTCAACCACTTCATCGTCGGGCTGATCTTGCTGGTGGTCAACTTCCTGATCCACCGCCTGTTTACCTGGGCCGTGTTCCCGCCCTTGCA
>DATAZV010000210.1:0-5576 GCA_036271855.1 Burkholderiales bacterium | reverse complement strand
CTCGGCCCCTTTGAATTGCTCGACTTGACCGGCCTGGACGTCTCGCACCCGGTGATGGAGTCGATCTACCGCCAGTATTACGAAGAGCCAAAGTACAAGCCCTCGGTGATCGGCCAGTTGCGCAAGGACGCCGGCCTGCTCGGTCGAAAAACCGGCCGCGGCTTTTACAATCACGCTGACGGCAAGCAGGAAGTTTTTCCCGACGCACCCGCCCCGGCCAAACCCGACTTGCCCGTATGGGTGAGCAAGGCGAACCCCGAAGGCCACGCCGCTGCCACCGATTTGCTGGCGCAGCTCAGCGTGCCCACTGAATATGGCACCGTGCCTACCGGCGACGCGCTGATCGTCGTCACGCCCCTGGGGACGGATGCGACCAACACCGCCCTCGACCAGGGCCTGGACCCCACGCGCACCGTGGCGCTGGACACCTTGCTGCCATTGTCCAAGCGCCGCACCCTGATGACCACGCCGGTGACCCGCGCCGAATTCCGCGCCGCCGCCCATGGCCTGTTCGCCGCCGACGGCGTGCCCGTCACCGTGACGCGCGACTCCGCCGGCTTCGTCGCCCAGCGCATCCTGGTGATGATCGTCAACATCGGCTGCGACATCGCGCAGCAGCGCGTGTGCTCGCCGGCCGACCTCGACCTCGCTGTCACGCTCGGCCTGTCCTATCCGAAAGGCCCGCTGGCCTTCGGCGATTTGCTGGGCGCGCACAAGATCCTCGACATCCTGCGCAACATCAACAGCCTCACCGGCGACCCGCGCTATCGCCCCAGCCCTTGGCTGATCCGCCGTGCGCGTCTCGGCGTCTCTTTGTTGACCCCGGACTAATGCGGCCGATGCGCTCGCCGATCCGCCTCATTTTGTAAACTATGGCCTGTACGCGACCCTGAATTCGCCCCTAGAACATCTCAGTACCCATTTCACCGACTGGAAGACCCCATCATGTTGAACGCCTACCTCTACGACGGCCTGCGCACCCCCTTCGGCCGCCACGCCGGCAAGCTGGCGCCGGTGCGCCCGGACGACCTCGCCGCCACCGCCATCGCCGCGCTGGTCAAGCGCAACCCTTTCAAGCCGGAGCAGATTTCCGACGTGATTCTCGGCTGCGTGAACCAGGCCGGTGAAGATTGCCGCAACGTCGCGCGCTTTGCCACTTTGCGCTCCGGCCTGCCGCCCACCACCCCCGGTGTCACGGTGAACCGCCTGTGCGCCTCCGGCCTGCAAGCCATCATCGACGCTTCGCGCGCCATCACTGCGGGCGAAGGTGAGCTGTACATCGCCGGCGGTACCGAGAGCATGAGCCGCGCGCCCTTCGTGATGGGCAAGTCCGAATCGGCCTACAGCCGCGACGTCAAGCTCTACGACACCACCATCGGCGCGCGCTTCACCAATCCGAAAATCGCCGCCGTCTACGGCGACCACTCGATGCCGCAGACCGGCGACAACGTCGCCAAGGACTACGGCATCAGCCGCGAGCAGGCCGATGACTTCGCGCTGAACTCGCAAGCCAAGTTCGCCCGCGCGCAGAAGGACGGCTTCATGGCCGGTGAAATCCTGCCGGTGGAGGTGCCGGCGAAAAACAAGAAGGACCCAGCCGTGCTGGTGAGCGTGGACGAGCACCCGCGCGAGACCACCGTCGAAAGCCTGAGCAAGCTCAAGTCCCTGTTCGAAGGCGGCGTGGTCACCGCCGGCAATGCCTCGGGCGTGAACGACGGCGCCGCCGCCCTGTATATCGGCTCCAAAGCCGCAGGCGAAAAGGCCGACGTGCAGCCGATGGTGCGCATCATCGCCGCCGCCTCCGCCGCGGTCGAGCCACGCATCATGGGCGTGGGTCCGGCGTTCGCGATTCCCCTGGCACTGCAGCGCGCCGGCCTGACGATCAAGGACATGGACATCATCGAGATCAACGAAGCTTTTGCTTCGCAAGTGCTCGGCTGCCTGACCATCCTCAAGGTCGACTTCAAGGACTCGCGCGTCAACCCGAACGGCGGCGCGATTGCCGTCGGCCACCCGCTGGGTGCCTCCGGCGCGCGCGTGGCGCTGACCGCCGCGCGGCAGCTGCAGCGTTCCGGCGGCCGTTACGCCGCTGTTTCGCTGTGCATCGGCGTCGGCCAGGGTCTTGCCATCATCATCGAGCGAGTCTAAGTGCCCGCACAGCTCCTGGTCGAGCAGCGCGGCCACGTGCTGCTGCTGACCATCAGCAACCCCGAGGCACGCAACGCCCTCGGGCCGGAAATTTATGGCGGCGCGATTGCCGCCTTTGCCGCGCCTGCCCCGTCGGTGCGCGCCATCGTGCTCACCGGCGCGGACGGCGTGTTTTGCGGCGGCGGCAATCTGAACCGTCTGCAGGACACGCAAAAAAACAAGACGCCCAGGCACCAGGCCGAGAGCATCGAAAACCTGCACAAGCTGACGCGCGCCATGCGCACCTGCCCCAAGCCGGTGATCGCCGCGGTCGAAGGCCCGGCAGCGGGCGCGGGATTTTCGCTGGCGCTGTCCTGCGACATGATCGTCGCCGCCGAGGACGCCAAGTTCGTCATGGCCTATGTGAAGATCGTCGTCAGCCCGGATGGCGGCGGCAGCTACAGCCTTTCCACCCTGCTGCCGCGCCAGCTCGCCTTCGAGTTGCTGGCCACGGGCGACGCCATCGGCGCACCGCGTCTGCATGCGCTCGGTGTGGTCAACCAGGTGACCGCGCCCGGCCAGGCCCTCGATGCAGCCATCAAACTCGCCGAGCGCCTGGCGCAAGGCGCCAGCGTCGCCCAGGCGCGCATCAAGCGCCTGATCGGCAGCGCCTCCGAGGCGCACTTCGGCGCCCATCTCGACCTTGAGCGCGACAACTTCGCCGAGGCCTTGTTCGAGCCGGAAGCGCGCGAGGGCATCGCCGCCTTTCTCGAAAAGCGCAAGCCGGATTTCATCGGCAAAGCCTGAGACATGTTCGAAGAATTCGAGGGCACCAAGGCCGTCGCCGATGCGCAAAAGTTCGACGCCGGCGCCCTCGCCGACTATCTCAAACAGCACGTAGCCGGCTTCAAGGGCGAACTCAGCGTCGCGCAATTCAAGGGCGGCCAGTCCAACCCCACGTTCAAGTTGACGGCAGGTGGCGTGAACTACGTGCTGCGCAGCAAGCCCGCGCCCAAGGCCAAGCTGCTGCCCTCGGCGCATGCCATCGAGCGCGAGTTCCGCGTGCAGGATGCCCTCTTCAAAACCGGCTTCCCGGTCGCGCGCATGGTCGCGCTATGCGAGGACGAAAACGTCATCGGCCGCGCCTTTTACATCATGGAAATGGTCGAAGGCCGGGTGCTGTGGGACCAGTCGCTGCCTGACATGCAGCCGCCGCAGCGCCGTGAAATCTACGAAGAGATGAACCGCGTGATCGCGCGACTACACACGATCGACTACAAAGCGATTGGCCTGGAGACCTACGGCAAGCCCGGCAATTATTTCGCCCGCCAGATCGAGCGCTGGACCAAGCAATACAAGCTCGCCGAGACCGAGCCGATTCTCGCGATGGACCGCCTGATCGAGTGGCTGCCGCGAAACATTCCCGCGGGCGACGAGACTTCCATCGTCCACGGCGACTATCGCCTGGACAATATGGTGTTCCATCCGACCCAGCCGAAAATCCTCGCCGTGCTCGACTGGGAGCTTTCCACCCTCGGGCATCCGATGGCGGATTTTTCGTATCACTGCATGAGCTGGCACATCGCCCCTGGGCAGTTCCGCGGCATCGGCGGACTCGATCTGAAAGCGCTGAACATTCCGGACGAGGCCGAGTACATTGCGATGTACGCGAAAAACATCGGCAAGCCTGTCGATACGCGCCACTGGCGCTTCTACCTGGCCTACAACATGTTCCGCATGGCCGGCATTTTGCAGGGCATCATGAAACGCTATGTCGACGGCACCGCCGCTAGCCAGCAGGCGCTGGACGCCGGCCGCCGCGCGCGGCCGATGGCGGAGATGGGCTGGGCGCAGGTCGAAACATCTGCTTGAACACGCAGCAATAATTTCAAAAGGACAAACACCGTGGACTTCGATTTCAGCCCCAAGGTCAAGGAACTCCAGGGGCGCGTGACGCGCTTCATGGAGCAGAACGTCTACCCGGTCGAGCACAGGCACCACGAGGAAGTCGAAGCCAATCGCGCCCGCGGCAACCCCTGGGTGGCGCTGAAGCTGATCGACGAGCTGAAGGAAAAGGCGCGCGCCGAAGGCTTGTGGAACCTGTGGCGCCCGGTGAGCCACGGCGGCACGCTGAGCAACCTGGAGTACGCGCCGCTGTGCGAGATCATGGGCGCGATCCACTGGGCACCGGAAATCTTCAACTGCTCCGCGCCCGACACCGGCAACATGGAAACCATCCTGCGCTACGGCAGCCCGACGCATGTGGAACAATGGGCCATGCAGTTGCTGGAAGGGAAAATCCGCTCCTGCTTCGCCATGACGGAGCCGGACGTGGCCTCTTCCGACGCCACCAACATCCAGTCCTCCATCGTGCGCGAGGGCAACGAATACGTGATCAACGGCCGCAAGTGGTGGTCCACCGGCGCGCCCGACCCGCGCTGCAAGATTTTCATCTTCATGGGCAAGACCGACCCCAGCGCCGCGCGCCACTCGCAACAATCGATGATCCTGATCCCGCGCGACACCCCCGGCGTGAAAATGCTGCGCGCGATGGAAGTGTTCGGCTACGACGACGCCCCCCACGGCCACGCCGAGATGCTGTTCGAAAACGTGCACGTGCCGGTGGAGAACATCCTGCTCGGCGAAGGCCGCGGCTTCGAGATCGCGCAAGGGCGCCTCGGGCCGGGGCGCATCCACCATTGCATGCGCATCATCGGCATTGCCGAGCGCGCGCTCGGCTTCATGTGCCGCCGCGCCTCCTCGCGCGTCGCTTTCGGCAAGCGCATCTCCGAGCAGACCGTGACGCAGGAGCGCATCGCCGAAGCGCGCATCATGATCGACAGCACGCGCCTGCTGGTGCTGAAAGCCGCCTACATGATGGACACGGTCGGCAACAAGGTGGCGCGCAGCGAAATCGCGATGATCAAGGTGCTGGCGCCCACCATGGCCTGCAAGATTCTCGACTGGGCGATCCAGGTGCACGGCGCCGGCGGCCTGTCGCAGGACTTTCCGCTGGCCGAGATGTACGCCCACCAGCGCGCCCTGCGCTTCGCCGACGGGCCGGATGAGGTGCACCGCAACGCCATCGCCAAGCTCGAGCTCGGCAAGCACTCCGCCGTGCCCGGCGCGGCCGACAAGGTGGAGATGCCGATTACGCGCGGCTAGGCGTTAACTCCCTTCGCCTATGTTGTCCTGCACGCGGCGCGTTAATATCGCTTCCGCCTAACCTGCCTAACCCCATCCCCACCCCGGCCCTCCCCTTGAAAGGGAGGGTGAGTAATGAGCGTGCTACGCACGCTACACTATGCTCCCCATCCCCACCCTCATTTGCGTAACCTCCTCCCCTTGAAAGGGAGGGGGTAAACAGAGAAAACACACGCCATGATTGACCTCTACAGCTGGGCCACGCCCAACGGCCACAAAATCCACATCATGCTCGAGGAGTGCGG
>DATAZV010000209.1:0-3499 GCA_036271855.1 Burkholderiales bacterium | reverse complement strand
GACTCTTACCGTCTGCTTTTTTTCGTCTGGCCGGATGGCGCCCTGAGCACACCGTTCAACGCATGGACACTGGAGATGTATATGCGTGCGGTGCTCACCATCGGCTTGGGTTATGTTTTCGTTCGGCTTGGCATGGCCGGGGGACGCGCGATGCTGAACCTTGCGGATCTCGTGGGCTGTCGCTTCATGCGGCTCAAGCAAAAATCCGGGAATGCAGGGCACCAGGCCGGGCTTTGACGGACACTTTGGAGGTCAAGCCCAGCGCCACCTGAATTGCCCACCATTTGAGTGGGCAAGAATGTGGTTGACAGCCCCAGTGGGCAGGCATGTAATGAACCTCGCGGTCCAAAAATACGCGGGAGACAATCATGCGGGCGGAGACGAAGGCGGAGCAGCTCCTGGCCGAGATCGGCAGCTATTGCCGCCAGGCGGGCCTGGCGGAGACCACGTTCGGGCGCCATGCCGTGAATGACGGCAAGCTGGTCAGCCGCCTGCGCATCGGCGGGCGCGTCAGCCCGGCGACGCTGGAGCGGGTGCGCGGTTTCATGCAGCAGCACCCGCCCGCGCCCTCTTCCGGCGGCGTGCTGCGCACAGCCTCGGCGCATTTGCCGGACGCCAAGCCGGCCGGGGCGAATGGGGCTCATCCGCTGCCCACTGCGCTGCCCACTAGCCCGCTCACCGCCCTGCCCACTCCGCCCACTTCCTTGGCTGCGGCGCTCACCGTGGGCATCAAGGCCGAGGCCGAGCCCGACCACCAGCGCAACTTCCGCTTTTACGACAACCGCCAAAAGTACCTGCTGTTCGTCAACACCTGCTCCGAGAAGTGGGTGGTGGCCCAGCGCATCATGATGGAGCTGGCGAACATCCACCCGCGCCCGCCGGCGGTGCGGGTGTTCGACGCCGGGGTCGGCGACGGCACCGTGCTGTCGCGCGTGCTGCGCTCGATGCACACGCGCTTTCCCACCATGCCCTTTCATGTGGTGGGCAAGGAGATCAGCCTGGAAGACGTGCGCCTGGCGCTGGAAAAAACGCCGGACCGTTTCTACGAGCACCCCGCCACCGTGCTGGTGATGACCAACCTGTATTACTCCGAGGCGCCGTGGCTGGCGCCGCGCTCGGTGGACGCGGCCACCAGCCTGGTGTGGCACGAGGTGGCGCTGCGCGGCAACACCTCCAGCGAGTTCGAGCAGCAGATCACCGAGTTGCAGCCCTTCCTGGCGCAGAACTGGCAGGCGAAGATCAGCAAGACCACCGGCAACCCGGTGTACGACAAGCCGGTGGTGCTGGTGCTGTACCGTGAAGACCACAAGTTTTTGCTCGACCGGGTGCGCCCGCGCCGCGGGTTTACCGAGGCGAATTACGACCTGGTGATCGCCTCCCAGCCCTACCGCGCGCGTGCCTCCACCGCCTTCAAGGCGGAGAAGGTGCTGGCGCCGCTGGCGCGCAGCCTGGGGCCGGGCGGGCGGATGATCGTGGTGCATTCGCATGGCCAGGACCCGGGGCTGGAAATCGTGCGCCGCATCTGGCCGGATGAAAATCCGTTCACCTCGAACCGCCACGACCTGCTGAAGGCGACCAAGGCGGTGCTGGGCCCTGCCGGGCGCGACCTCAATTTCAATGCTTACGCGGACGAGCGCTCGCTGTTTCGCTATGACATGCACACCCTGCCTTCGGAAGTGACCAGCTCGATCGGCACCTCGACCCTGCTGGCGGCGTGGAACGCGGCTGTGTACGTGGCACAGATCGAGGACGTGCGCCTGGAAGAAGTGATGAGCGACAACGCCTATATCGAAGCCACGCGCGAGGTGCTGCAGCAATACGGCGGGCTGTGGTTCTGGGACGAATCGTTCGTCGTCTCGCGCAAGCGAGATTGAGTGATGACCGATCGATGACCCCCGAACCTGCTGCTGCCGCTTCTCCCGTCACGTCTGCCGCCACCGCGCCCGACGCTGCGCCCGCAGTTGCGCCGGACACTGCCCCCACCGACATGCGCGCCGCGCTGATCGCCCTGATGCGCGGCTTTTCGATCGAGACCACGGTGCGCACGCCGGGCGCCGCCGCCGACTGCGCGCGCTTTCTCGCGCGCGGCACGCGGGTGTACATCAGCATGCTGCCGGGCCAGACCTACCAGCAAAGCGCCGCGCTGGCCGTGCAACTGGCGCGCGCCGGCCTGACGCCGGTGCCGCACATCACCGCGCGCGGCCTGGTGAACGCGCAGACCCTCGCCGACTTCATCGCCCGCGTGCACGGCGAAGCGGGGGTGGACAAGGTGCTGCTGCTGGGCGGCGACCGCGCCCTGCCCGCCGGCCCGTTTTTCTCTTCCATCGACCTGCTGGCCACCGGCGTGCTGGCGCGTCATGGGGTGCGCGAAGTCGAGGTGGCGGGCTACCCCGAGGGGCACCCGAACATCAGCGCGGCGGAACTGGAAGAGGCGCTGCAGCGCAAGGCCGCGCTGGCGCGCGAGCAGGGCCTGCTGCTGGGCGTGATGACCCAGTTCTGCTTTCGCGCCGAGCACATTACCGCCTGGACCCGCAAGGCGCAGGCCGCGCACCCCGGCCTGCCGGTGGCGGTGGGACTCGCCGGGCCGGCCAATCTCACCACCCTGCTCAAGTACGCGGTGCGCTGCGGCGTTGCCGCTTCGGTGGGCATGCTGGGCAAGCAGTCCGGTTCGGTGCTGCGCCTGATTTCCGAGGCCGGGCCGGAGCCGGTGGTGCAGGCGCTGGCCGCGCAGGCCCTGGTGGCGCAGGCGGTGAACATCACGCCCGCGCGCTTCGCCCGCTGCCACCTGTTTTCATTCGGCGGCATCGAGCGCACCGCGCGCTGGGCGCGCGCGGTCGGCGAGGGGCGCTTCGAGCTGACCGGTCCGGACCATCATTTGTCGGTGGGCGCGGCGTAGGCAACCCGCCGCATCGCGGCCCTTCCTTGCGGCCTTTGTAGGCCGAATCTCACAGAATTTTAGTGACCCGTCTGATGGGCCAAAGCCGGCGCGGCTGACAAATTTACGCCAGAGCGGCGCCTTGCCGTTCCAGCCCCCGTACACAGGAGAGTCCCATGAATCCACGTTTCGCCCTGGCGGCCGTCGCCGCCGCCACGCTCGCTGCCGCCGCCTGCGCGCAGCACTCCTCCAGGACCGCCGAGAACCAGTCCGCCCCTGTCGCGCCCGCCGCGTCATCGCAGACCTACACGCCGCCCCCGCCGATGGCCAGTTCCACCCCGCCCGACACCTCGGCCAGCATGGCCAGCAACAACACCACCGCGACGAATGACCTTCCGCCGCGCGCGGACCGCAACTAGGCCCGGCGGTGCGCCATGAAAGACGCCATGCCGTCCGCGCAACCGGTTGCCAGGATTCGCCGCTTCGCCGCGCTGCGCAAGGGCAGGTCCCTGATCGCGGCCGGCATGGCCTTGCTGCTCGGCCTGGCCTGGCTGGGCGAGCACCGGGACGCTGCCCTGCAGCGCCCGCAGGCGCCGGTTGCGCAGGCCGCGCCGCCGACGGCAG
>DATAZV010000208.1:0-25142 GCA_036271855.1 Burkholderiales bacterium | reverse complement strand
GGCACGCGCTTCGGCCGCGAAGCGCAGGAAGCGGCCTGGCAAAGCGCCGAGGTCGATGCCCTGTATCGCCTGGCCGCCGCCGGCGTGCGCGTGCCCACGCCGTATAACTTCCACGAAGGCGTGCTGCTGATGGAACTGGTGGCGGACGCCGAGGGCGCCGCCGCCCCGCGCCTGAACGACTGCAGCTTCACGGCGCAGGAAGCCGTCGCCACCCATGCCATCCTGATCCGCGAAGTGGTGCGCATGCTCTGCGCCGGCGTGATCCACGGCGACCTTTCCGAATTCAACATCCTGATCGGCGCCGATGGTCCCGTCATCATCGACCTGCCGCAGGCGGTGGACGCCGCCGGCAACAACCACGCCCCCGAAATGCTGGCCCGCGACGTCGGCAACCTGCGCAATTACTTCGGCCAGTACGCCCCTGAATTGCTCAGCACTGACTACGCCGGCGAAATGTGGGCCTTGTACCAGGCCGGCCTGCTGGCGCCCGACACCCCGCTTACCGGCCTGTTCGTGCGCGAGGAAAAGGCAGTCGATCTGGAAGGCGTGCTGCAGGAAATCGAGGACATCGAGCTGGAAGAAAAAGCCCGCCTGATGCGCCTGGAAGAAGAGTAGGGCGCGGGTCAGGGCCGGCGCCGGCACCACCCGGACAGCCCGGCGCTGCCGCGACAGAACTAATGCGGCCCGCCGGTGGTCGTATTTCGCAGTCGCCTGTTTTTCACCAGGCCCCGCGTGCCGACCCGACCGGAGTTTCGCCTGATGTCCGATCATCCCAGCCAACCCGGCCGCCCGCTTTCCGGTGAAGGCCGCGCCGGCTTCGTGCGGGTACGCGGTGCGCGCGAACACAACCTGAAGAACATCGACGTCGACATCCCGCGCGACGCCCTGGTAGTGTTTACCGGTATTTCCGGCTCCGGCAAGTCGTCGCTGGCCTTCGGCACCTTGTACGCCGAAGCGCAGCGCCGCTATCTCGAGTCCGTCTCGCCCTACGCGCGGCGTCTGTTCCACCAGATGCCGGTGCCCGAGGTCGATGCGGTCGACGGCCTGCCGCCGGCGGTCGCCCTGCAGCAGCAGCGCGGCTCGCCCACGGCGCGCTCCTCCGTCGGCAGCGTCACCACGCTTTCCAATTCCTTGCGCATGCTTTACTCGCGCGCCGGCGACTATCCGGCAGGCCAGGCGCTGCTCTATGCCGAATCCTTTTCGCCCAACACGCCCGAAGGCGCCTGCCCGCGCTGTCACGGCCTGGGGCGGATCCACGAAGTCACCGAGCAATCGATGGTCCCGGACGACCGCCTGACCATCCGCGAGCGCGCCGTCGCCGCCTGGCCCACTGCCTGGCACGGCCAGAATCTGCGCGACATTCTCGTTACCCTGGGCTTCGACGTCGACAAACCCTGGCGCCAGATGCCGAAAAAAGACCGCAAGTGGATCCTCTTCACCGACGAGCAGCCCACCGTACCGGTCTACGCCGGCTTCACCCCGGCCGAAGTGCGCCAGGCCCTCAAGCGCAAGGAGGAACCGAGCTACCAGGGCACCTTCACCGGGGCGCGCAAATACGTGTTGCAGACTTTCGCCAACACCGAAAGCGCATCGATGAAAAAGCGCGTCGCGCAATATATGGTGAGTAGCGAATGCGGCCTGTGCCACGGCAAGCGCCTGCGCCCGGAGTCGCTCTCGGTCACCTTCGGCGGCCACGACATCGCCGACATCTCGCGCCTGCCGCTGAAGCGCCTGGCGCAACTCCTGCATCCTTACGCCGAGGGCACGGCGACCGGCCGGGGCAAGCGCGCGCCTACCGCCGAAAAAGCCATCGTCATCCAGCGCATCGCGCAAGACCTGTGCGCCCGCCTCGCGGTGTTGCTGGCCCTCGGGCTCGGTTATCTCACCCTGGAGCGCAGCACGCCGACGCTTTCTCCCGGCGAATTGCAGCGCCTGCGTCTGGCCACGCAAGTACGCTCCAACCTGTTCGGCGTGGTCTACGTGCTCGACGAGCCCTCCGCCGGCCTGCATCCCGCCGACACCGAAGCCTTGCTTACCGCTCTGGCCGAACTCAAGGCCGCCGGTAATTCCCTGTTCGTGGTCGAGCACGCGCTCGACGTCATCCGCCGCGCCGACTGGATCGTCGACGTCGGCCCGGCAGCGGGCGAGGGTGGCGGCGAAGTGCTCTACAGCGGGCCGCCCGCCGGCCTGGCGCAAGTCGCGGCCTCGCACACCCGGCGCTACCTGTTCGTCGACACGCCGCCGCCCGTGCGGGCGGCCCGTGCGCCGCGTGACTGGCTGCGCCTGGAAGGCGTGACGCGCAACAACCTGGTGAAGCTCGACGCTGCCTTTCCCCTCGGCCTTTTCACCTGCGTCACCGGCGTCTCCGGCTCCGGAAAATCGAGCCTGGTGAGCCAGGCGCTGGTTGAACTGGTGGCGCATGCCCTCGGCCACGAATTGCCGCCCGAGCCGGAAGAGCCCGGCGGGTTGCGGGAGGCCGCGCCCGTCACCCTCGGCGGGCGCATCGGCGCCGGCATGCAGCACGTCAAGCGCCTGGTGCGCGTCGACCAGAAGCCGATCGGCCGCACCCCGCGCTCCAACCTCGCCACCTACACCGGCCTGTTCGACCACGTGCGCAAGCTGTTCGCCGCCACCCGCACGGCGCGCGCGCGCCGTTACGACGCCGGCCGCTTTTCCTTCAACGTCGCCAAGGGGCGCTGTGAAAACTGCGAAGGCGAAGGCTTCGTCATGGTCGAACTGCTGTTCCTGCCCAGCGTCTACGCCCCGTGCCCGGTGTGCAAGGGCGCGCGCTACAACGCCAAGACCCTGGAAATTCATTACCGCGACAAGAACATCGCCGAAGTGCTGGCCATGACGGTCGACGCCGCCTGGGCTTTTTTCGAGGGCGAGGAATCGATCCGCCGCTCCCTGGAGGTGCTGCGCGAAGTCGGCCTGGGCTACCTGCGCCTGGGTCAGCCCGCCACCGAGCTTTCCGGCGGCGAAGCGCAGCGCATCAAGCTTGCCACCGAATTACAGCGCGCCGCGCGCGGCGGCATGCTCTACGTGCTCGACGAGCCGACCACTGGCCTGCATCCCGCCGACGTCGCCCGGCTGATCGTCCAGCTCGACGAACTGGTGGCCGCCGGCAACACCGTGATCGTCGTCGAGCATGACATGCGCGTGGCCGCCGCTGCCGATTGGCTGATCGACATCGGCCCGGGTGCCGGAGACGAAGGCGGCCAGGTCGTTGCCGGCGCGCCGCCGGCCGAAGTGGCGCGCATGGCGCATAGCCGCACCGCGCCCTACCTGGCGCGTTTTCTTGCCGGCGGCGCGCCGCCGCGCGACAGTGAAATCGGGCGCCAGACGCCGTAATCATTCGAATCTTTGCGCTTATCGCGCGATTCCGCTTTTCATGGTTGCGAGGCGCTCCAAGCGAGTGCAATCTTCGTGCAACGCACAAGACGTGGAACACGGAGACATGACGACCAAGATGGATGAACCCGGCAGCCCCGCGCCGCTGACCGAATACGTTGCGCAATTCGCAGCAAGCGTCACCGAGGCGCAGATACCCGGCGAAGTCCAGCAACTGGCCAGGAAGTCGATTCTCGACGGCCTCGCCTCAGCCATGGCCGGCTCGATCTCCGAGCCCTCGCACCTGCTGACGCGCTATCTCGACTCCTTCAAGTCCGTCGGGGGTGCGACGGTGCTCGGCAGCGCGCTGAAGCTGCCGCCGCGCTTCGCGGCGCTGGCCAACGGCACCGCGATGCACGCGGACGATTACGACGACACCCTGCAGGCCGAGACCGGCCGCTTCCAGGGCATCCACCCGACCGCGCCGGTGCTCTCAGCGCTGCTGGCTGTGGCGGAAACCCGGCATCTCTCTGGCCGCCAGGTGCTGCTGGCCTACCAGGTAGGAGTCGAAGTCGGCTGCCGCCTGTTCGATGCCACCCACGTCAACCACATCCTGCATGGCTTTCACGCCACCGCGACCTGCGGCATGCTCGGCGCCGCCGCCGCCGTCGCCCGCCTGCAAGGAGCGGATGCAGCCGCGATCCGCACCACGCTGGGCATCGCCGCCAGCCAGGCCGGCGGCCTGACGGAAAATTTCGGCACCACCGTCAAGCCCTTCCACGCTGGGCGCTCCGCCGAAGTCGGTGTCTTCGCCGCCGACCTGCAGCGTATCGGTTTCACCGCCTCGCCCATCATCCTCGAAGCCAAGCGGGGCTTTTTCTCCGCGCTGGGCGGCGGCCACGAAGCGCCGCGCCTGATGGACAAGCTGGGCAATCCCTGGAGCTTCGTTGATCGCGGCGTCTGGCTCAAGCCTTATCCCACCGGCAGCCTGGGCCATCCGGCGATGACCACCATGCACAAGCTGGTGCTTGAGCATGACGTGCAGCCGGAGCAAGTGGAACGCATCCTGGTGCGCACCAGTGAAAACATCCACCACACCCTGCTGCACCATCGCCCGGTCACCGAACTCGAAGCCAAGTTCAGCCTGGAGTTTTGCCTCGCCGCGCTGGCCGTCGAGCGCCAGTGCGGCCTCAATCAGTTCAACGACGAATACGTCAATCGCCCCGACGTGCAGGCGATGATCCGCCGCGTCGATTACCAGACCTTCCCGCCCGAAGAAGCCAGGCGCGAGAAGCACACCATCGTCACCAGCTATGTCGAGATCGTGCTCAAGGACGGCCGTAGCTTCGGCCGCCGCGCCGACTTCGGCAAGGGCAACAAGGCCGACCCGCTCACCGATGCGGAAATCGCCGACAAATTCCGCGAGTGCGCCGCCTTTCGCCGCTGGCCGGCAGACAAGGCCGAGCAGGCGATCGCCATGGTCAACCGGCTGGAAACCCTCGCCGACATCAACGAACTCACCGCGCAACTCGGGCAGGCATAACACCGCCCGCGAAGGAGGCCGCATGCAACACCACATCGCCGCGCGGCATGCGCCGCGCCGCATCTCCATGGTCGCGCTATGCGCCGCCGCGCTGGCGCTCGCCGCGCCCCTCGCGCCCGCCGCCGACGCGCCCTACCCGAACCGCGCCATCCGCCTGGTGCTGCCCTTTCCCGCCGGCGGGGGCACCGACAATCTGGCGCGCATCATGGGGCCGAAAATGCTGGCCCTGCTGGGCCAGCCGGTGGTGATCGACAACAAGCCCGGCGCCGCCGGCAACATCGCCACCGACAACGTCGCCAAGGCCGAGCCCGACGGCTACACCGTGCTGATGGGCTTCAACACGGCGCTGACCATCAACCCGGCGCTGTACAAAAATCTTTCCTTCGACATTGGCCGCGACCTGCGCCCGGTCACCCTGCTGGCCGGTGCGCAATACATTCTGACCGTCAACAGCAGCGTGCCGGCGAAATCGGTGAAGGAACTGATCGCGCTGGCCCGCGCCAAGCCCGGCTCGCTCAACTATTCATCGAGCGGCCCCGGCGGCCCGCTGCACCTCGCGGCGGAGCTGTTCAAGGCGCGCACCGGCACCGACATCATTCACGTGCCCTACAAGGGTGGCGGCCCGGCCAGCGTGGCGCTGATCGGCGGCGACGTGCAGATGATGTTCGGCTCGGTCACCGCGGTGCTGCCTTTCATCCGTGAAGGCAAGCTGCGCGGTCTGGCCTCCTCCGGCATGAAGCGCCTGGCGGTGGCGCCGGAGATTCCGACCCTCAACGAGTCCGGCCTGCCCGGCTTCAACGTCACCTCCTGGTACGGGCTGCTGGTGCCGGCCAAGACGCCGGATGCGGTCGTCGCCAAGCTCGGCGAAGCCGCGCAAAAAACCGTGCAAATGCCCGAGGTGCGCGAAGCGATGTCGCGCCAGGGCCTGGACGTGGCCACCGATACACCGGCGCAGTTCGCCAGCCTGATCAAGGAAGAGAGCAAGACCTGGGCTGACCTGATCGCCAAGCTGAACATCAAGGCCGACTAGATACGAAACCCGGTTTACGTCCAGGTGACGAAAACCCGCCGCACATCACCAATTTCAACACGACACGCAACCATGAACACCACCGCAAAGACCAAAGCCCCCGCCGTCTCGGACGTGATGCTCAAATTGAGCAAGCACATCGCCGGCAGCCTCGCCAAGCCCGCGCCGAAACAAGTGGCCGAGCGCGCCAAGCTGCACATGGTGGATATTTTCGCCGCGATGATTTCCGGCTCGCGCCTGGAGCCGGGCAAGCAGGCGCTGAAGTATGTGAAAGCGCTGGGCGGCAAGCCCGAGGCCGGTGTGATCGGCTCGAAAATCGTCACCAGCGCGCAGAATGCCGCGCTGGCCAACGGCATGTGCGGCCACGCCGACGAAACCGACGACACCCATCCGCCCTCGCTCACCCACCCCGGCACCAGTTGCGTGCCGGCGGCTCTCGCCATCGGCGAGCGCAATCGCATGTCCGGAGAGGAGATGTTGCGAGCGGTAGTGACGGGTTACGATATCTGCGCGCGCATGCTGCTCACCCTGCACCCGATGCCCTACCTGCGCTCCGGCCATCACGCCGGCGCCACCGGCCAGGTATTCGGCGCCGCCGCTTCCGCCGGCGCGATGCTCAAGCTCTCACCGCTGCAGGTGCGCTACATGCTCTCCTACACCGGCCAGCAGACCGCGGGCCTGTACACCATGTTCCGTGACCCGGAGCACATCGAAAAGGCCTATGCCATGGGCGGCATGCCGGCGCACAACGGCCTGCAGGCGGCGCTGATGGCCTCTTCCGGCTGGACTGGCGTCGAAGACATTTTCTCCGGCGAGCGCGATTTCTTCTACACCTTCCAGCCGGAAGAAATCGACCGCAACGACCTGGTGAAGGATCTCGGCAAGAACTACGAAATGATGCGTGCCTCGATCAAGCGCTGGCCCATCGGCGGCCCGATCCAGGGGCCGATGCACGTGATGAACGAGCTGATCGCCGAGCACGACTTCAAGGCCGCCGAGGTCGAGAAGGTGATCGCCTACATGCCCGACAAGGAACTGGAGATCGTCAACAACCGCCCGATGCCCGACATCTCGGTGCAGCACCTGCTGGCGGTGATGATGCTCGACCGCAAGCTCACCTTCAAATCGGCGCACGACTTCGAGCGGATGAAAGACCCCAAGGTGCTGGCGATGCGCATCAAGGTGGCCGCCGTCGGCGACCCATCGCTGACGGATGTGCAGCGGCGCTGGCGCTGCGTGATGGAAGTGCACCTGAAGGACGGCCGCGTGTTGAAGGGCCAGACCATGGCGGCCAAGGGCAGCTTCGAAAATCCGCTCAACCCCGCCGAAGAGCAGGAAAAAGCGGTGGACCTGATCGCGCCGATACTCGGCAAACAACGCTGCGCCGATTTGCTCGAAGCGTTGTGGAACATCGAGAAGATCCGTGACGTGCGCAGTCTGCGCAAGCTCTACGCGAGGTAGCGCGGAGAGGGGGGAGGCAGCGCCCGCGCCGCCTCAGTCCACCGTCACGTTCGCCGTGTCGATCACTTTTTTCCAGCGCGCGCGTTCCTGCACCATGAAAGCCGCGAGGTCGGCGGGCGAGCCGCTGGCCGGCTCGCCGCCCTGGGCAATGATTTTTTGCCGCACGTCCGGCATCAGCAGCGCTTCGGCGACCGCCGCATGGAGTCTCTGCGCCAGCGCTGCCGGCGTGCCGGGCGGCGCCACCAGCGCGAACCAGGCGCTGGCCTCGTAACCGGGCAGGCCGGCTTCGGCGCTGGTCGGCACATCCGGCGCGGTTTGCGCGCGCACCGGCGCGGCCACGGCCAGAAACTTCACCTTGTTCTCCTGGCGGAACTTCACCACCGCCGAGATGTTGCCGAGGAACAGGTCCACCCGTCCCGCCACCAGGTCGATCAGCGCCGGGCCTTCCCCCTTGTAGGGCACGTGCACCAGTTCGACCCCGCCCATGTTGGCGAGCATCTGCCCGCCCAGGTGCGAGGTCGAGCCGTTGCCCTGCGAGCCGTAGGTCACCTTGCCGGGATGCGCCTTCGCATAGGCCAGCAGTTCCTTCAGCGTATTGGCCGGAAAGTCGGCGCGCGCGGTGATCACGTTGGGTATGCTCGCCAGCATCGCCACCGGCACGAACTTCACCGGGTCGTAGGGCAGCTTCTTGTACAGGTTCTGGTTGATCGACAGCGGGCCGGGCGGGCTGGCGAGCAGGGTGTAGCCGTCCGGCTCGGCGGTGTACACCATGCCTGCGCCGATGTTGCCGCCCGCGCCGGCGCGGTTGTCGATGGTCACCGGCTGGCCCCACTTCTCGGAGAGCTTCTGGCCGACGATGCGCGCCAGGCTGTCCACCGTGCCGCCGGCCGGGAAGTTGACGACGATGCGGATCGGGTTTTTGGGGAATTCCGCCACGGGGTCGGCGGCTTGCACCGGGGGCGCGCCGGCCAGCAGGGCGGCCAGCAGCCCCATCAAGGTACGTCTGTTCATCTTGTCTCCGAATTGGCGGCCGGCTTGGCGCCGGCTCTGCAGCCATTGTAGAGAATCCTTTCTGCAGACCCTAGCAAATCATCCACACTTAGTTGTCCGACCAGCGTATGTTTGAAACCAGTGTCGATCGTGGCCGGTGAGCCTTTGGATTTGCGCTATTTGAATGGCGGCGAGCCGCTAGGCAGGCAGTGAGTCGGTTTGCACACACTCACCACTTCTGTGGTGCCCGGGGCGATGGGGTGCCCGGTTATGGAAAAAACCTCAGATTTTATCAGGTTGGCCGGTTTTTGCAGGTAGTTTCGGAATGCGGCAGGCGCCACAAGTGCGCAAAAAACCTGTGATTTACTGTTGTTTTGTCGGCCTCGCGCCCCACGCCGGTGCCTCGGAGGCACTGGAAATGTGGCGTATGTGACTCAATTTAAAGGAAATTGTCATGCTCTGATGGCAAAAACCGCGTACAATGGCGGGTTTTGCATCGCAGCAATGCGGCCGCAGCAATTCTGTGCGTCTCGGCTGGCCGCATCCCTCAAGGATTCATCATGTCACGCAAGCTTCGCAACATCGCCATCATCGCCCACGTCGACCACGGCAAGACCACCCTGGTGGACAAGCTGCTGCAGCAGTCGGGTACATTTGCCGCGCACCAGCACGTCGCCGAACGGGTGATGGACTCCAACGACCTGGAAAAGGAACGCGGCATCACCATCCTGGCGAAAAATTGCGCCGTGACCTATGAAGGCACCCACATCAACATCGTCGACACCCCCGGTCACGCCGACTTCGGCGGTGAAGTCGAGCGCGTGCTGTCGATGGTCGACGGCGTGCTGCTGCTGGTCGACGCCGTCGAAGGCCCGATGCCGCAGACCCGCTTCGTCACCCGCAAGGCGCTGGCCCTGGGCCTCAAACCCATCGTCGTGGTGAACAAGATCGACCGCCCGGGCGCGCGCCCGGACTGGGTGGTGAGCCAGACTTTCGACCTGTTCGACAAGCTCGGCGCCACTGAAGAGCAGCTCGACTTCCCGGTGGTCTACGCCTCCGCCCTGAACGGCTGGGCCACGCTGGACTACAACAAGCAGGAAGAAAACATGCGCCCGCTGTTTGAAGCGGTGCTGCAATACGTGCCGGTGCGCCCGGCGGACCCGGATGCGCCGCTGGAACTGCAGATCTGCTCGCTGGATTATTCATCCTTCGTCGGCCGTATCGGTATCGGCCGCGTGACGCAGGGGCGCATTCGCTCCGGCCAAGCCGTGGCAGTGATGAACGGCCCGGGCAGCACGCCGAAGATGGCCAAGGTCAACCAGGTGCAGGTGTTCAAGGGCCTGGAGCGCACCGTGACGGAAGAAGCCGAAGCCGGCGACATCGTGCTGATCAACGGCGTGGAAGAAGTGGGCATCGGCGTCACCATCACCGACCCGGCCAATCCGGTGGCCCTGCCGCTGCTGAAGGTCGACGAGCCTACCCTAACGATGAACTTCATGGTCAACACCTCGCCGCTGGCCGGCAAGGAAGGCAAGTTCGTCACCAGCCGGCAGATTCGTGAACGCCTGGAGCGCGAGCTGCAATCCAACGTCGCGCTGCGCGTCGAATTCACTTCCGACTCCGACACCTTCGTGGTCTCGGGACGCGGCGAACTGCACCTGACCATCCTCTTGGAAAACATGCGCCGCGAGGGTTACGAGCTGGCAGTGGGCCGCCCGCGCGTGGTGATGAAGGAAATCGACGGCGTCAAGCAGGAGCCGTACGAATTGCTGACGGTGGACGTGGAAGACGGCCACCAGGGCGCGGTGATGGAAGAGCTCGGCCGCCGCAAGGGCGACCTGCAGGACATGTCCGCTGACGGCAAGGGCCGCACGCGCATGGAATACCGCATCCCCGCGCGCGGGCTGATCGGCTTCCAGGGCGAGTTCCTCACCCTCACCCGCGGCACCGGCATGGCCAGCCACATTTTCGACGACTACGGCGTGGTCAAGGGCGAGATGGACGAGCGCCGCAACGGCGTGCTGATCAGCCAGGACGACGGCGCTGCAGTGGCCTACGCCCTGTGGAAGCTGCAGGACCGCGGCCGCATGTTCGTCACCCCCGGCGAGATGCTGTACGAAGGCATGGTGATCGGCATCCACTCGCGCGACAACGACCTGGTGGTGAACCCGATCAAGGGCAAGCAACTGACCAACGTGCGCGCCTCCGGCACCGACGAAGCGGTGCGCCTGGTGCCCTCGATCGAGCTGACCCTGGAGAAGGCGGTGGAATTCATCGCCGACGACGAGCTGGTCGAGATCACGCCCAAGAGCATCCGCCTGCGCAAGCGTTATCTGAAAGAGCATGATCGCCGCAAGGCCGATCGCGCCGCTGCGTAGCCGCTTCCGAAAAAAGTACCCACCTACTTTTTTCGGGCCTGATTGGGATGAAATCGCTGGCAGAGCCAGACGATTTCACTGGGCCTAAAAGGCCAGGAACAATAGCGCCGCTTTCGCGGCGCTATTGTTATGTAGGGCGTGGCCCTGGGGCGTCTGGACTTACTGGGATGGTCTGCGGGCCGGTGAAATAGCGAGCTAGTCCAGCGGCGTGAGCTTGATGATGGAGGCGCCGTGGTTGCTGCCGGTCCAGAGACTCGCGGGCTTCGTGCGGTCGTCCACGGTGACGCGACGCATATTGGTCTGGCGCGGCAGTAGATACTCCACCGACTTGCCGGTGGCGGGGTCCAGGCGCAGCACGCGGTCGGTGGCCATCGAGCCGCTCCACACCTCGCCATGGCGGTCGAGCACGACGTCGTAGGGGTAGGTGTAAGGCGTCGGCGCCGGCCACTCCTTGAACTCTTCGCGCTGGGTATCGAACATCGCGACCTGGTTGGCGGCGTACTCGGCGAACCAGATGCGGCCGCGTTCATCGATCATGCCGCGGCGCGGGCGCGAGCGCGGCGTCGGCGTGGGGTAGATGGTGGTCTGCCTGGTCTTGGCGTCGACCCGCACCAGCGACTCGCCGGCGAAATCCATGAAGTGGAGATTGTTGCCGGCGTCGGCCGCAAGGCCATAGGGGAAATGGCTGCCGCTGGAGGGCAGGGTCTTGAACGGGTCGATGCGCTCGAACTTGCGGGTGGCGAGATCCAGGCGCAGCACCGACTGCTTGCTGCCTTCGTTGGCCCATACCTTGCCGTCCATCTGCGCCATGCGCGGCATCACCATGGTCTGCTGCGCGGCGTCGCCGTCGAGTTCGGGCTGCAGGCGGTAGATGTCGAACTTCTGTGTCTTGATGTCGAATTTGATGACGCCCGACTGGAACACCGGCGCCAGCCACCAGTTGCCCTCGCGGTCCGCGTCCATGCCCAGCGCACCGGTGGGAAAGCCCGGCTTGAGCAGCGGATAGGAAAATTCGCTGTGCGCGCCGCTGGCAGGGTCGAGGCGGCCGAGGAAGTTCTCGACGAAGTTGGTGTACCAGACCATGCCCCGCGCGTCGAGCAGCACGTCGTGCGGCGCGATGCTCTTGCGCGGCAGGTCGTACTCGGTGATCAGCACGCGGGTGGCGCGGCCGCTGGGGCGCGGCAGGGTCTTGAGCGGGTAGGGCCAGGTGGCGGCGCTGCTGAGGTTGACGCCGGCGAGATAAGTGGCGAGCTTGCGAAAACTCTCGGGGTCGAAGGCGCGGTCTACGTGGCGCATCTGCACCGCCGCCATGGTGGTGTTGTTGGCGTAAGTGGCCATGCGCTGCAATACCGGCAGCATTTGTTCGGCGTTGTACTTGTTGCGCGCCACGCGCTCCAGCGTGTGGCAGCTCATGCATTCGATCAGCGGGCGCTTTTGCGCCGGCTCGCCGGGCATGCTGAGCAGCCACTCGGCATTCGAGAGCTGGCTGGCGAGGTCGTCCGCCTTGCGCAGTTGCAGGTCGGCATGCGCGATTTTTCCGGCGGCAAGATCGGCGCTGGCGGGCTGCGACAGCTGATAGCCGGCAGCGCGGATGGATAGCGCATAGCGGCCGGGTAGCAGATGGGCGGGGCCGAAGTCGTAACGGCCGTCGCTGCCGCTGACCACGGTGTAGCTGATGGAAGAGCCGTCGCGGCGCGCGCTGATGAGCACGCCCTGCATCGGCCCTTCGGCAATGGAGGTGATGCGTCCATCGAGATTGACGGCGGCGGCCGCAGGTGCCGCAGCAGGCAGCATCAACGCAAGCAGCATTGCGCACGCGCCAGTGGCGCGCCGCAACTGCGGGCAGCGGGGTACTCTCATCGGATTGCCGTGCTGCCTAGCCCTGCTGCAACCGGCACTCGGTTTCCACCGCTTTGTTGGTCGAGGTGGCAGCGGGCGGGCGGCGGATCACGCGCAATGGCTTGTAGCCGTCCTTGGTGCAGGAGATGGTGACGTCGTCCGGCTTGAGGTCCTTGTTCAGGCTGCCGAAGTTGTACATGCCATTGACCGCGGAGCGGGCGATCAGGCGGGTGCCGTCCTTCACCACCGCGACCACCTTGGCGTCGACGATCGGTTTGCCGTTGGCGTCCTTGACGAAGCCGAAATAGGGCGTGCCTTCATCGACATGGTCGGGATCGCCCATTTCGCCGCCGGCATGCGCGGGCGCGCTGCCCAGAATCGCGCAAGCCAGCAGTGCCGGCAAGCCGAAGGGTTGGCGTCGGAAGAGAAGCAAGATTGCAGTGCCTGTCCGGTCTAGTGCAAAAAGTAGTTGCGCAGAATGTATAGCAAAACGGCGATGCCGGCCAGGGGGATCGCCCATGACCAGCCCGGCGATACGCGTTGCGCCAGCCCGCGCGGCAGCGCGCAGGCGAAGAGGCCGGCAAGCGCGCCGGCGATGGCGGAGGTGGCGATCCAGCCGTACCAGTACATCGCCGGTCCGTCCGGGCCCGCCTTTTCCACGCCGGCGCCAAACTGGCCGATCGCCGGATGGTAGGTGAACAGGGCGTAGTTCTTGTACACCGAGACGATGTAGACGACGCTGCAGACCACGGAAAACACGGTGACGAACACCGGCAGGCGCTCGGAGGGTTTCATGAGCCGAATCCACGGATGTTGTTGAGGATATGGCCGACCAGGAAATTCCACCAGACGATGAAGGCGATGATCAGCGTCAGCGCGGCGCGGGCGCGCGCGTAATTTTCGGCCAGGGGGGTACGCCAGAAGTAATAGTAGGCCGGCAGCATCGCCAGGCCGAGCACCGCGAAGTGCTCTTTCAGTTCGAAGCTGCCGTTGGCGGCCGGCATTTCCAGCTGCTCCAGCACCACGCGCACATTGAGGCGGTAGTCCGGGTAGATGATGCCGCCGAGCAGGGTAGTCAGCAGGTACAGCAACACCACGGCGCCGGCGTAGGAAGTGGAGGGCACCGAACGCACGCGGCCGACAAAGGAGTCGGCCGGTTTGCGCGCTTTCCACCACACGCTCAAGGCCTGATGGGTGATGGCGCCGAGCAGCGCCACCGCCAGCAGGCCGTGGATGATCAGAAGGATGGTCGTGGTCATGTGATTGATCTATGCGAACCAGGATGGAGTCGAAACGTCACGCCGGCGCCGAAGCCGGCGCCGCGGTTTCGGCGCAAGGGCCGAAACCGCTTCTGCCGCTGGATCAATGCGCCAGCGGGTCCGGACGTACCTGGAACTTGTAGACCTTGGGCGTATTCTTGGTGCCGCCCTCGTTGTGGAACACGGTGCGCGTGCCGGACGAAGTCCAGACCGCGCGGCCCTTCCAGCCGGTGTTCGGATTGTCGATGCGCCCGTCCACGTTCTTGGTGAAAAAGCCCATCGGGTAGGGCACGTGCAGGTTGACGAACTTGCCGTCAACGACCGCCAGCAGCGATTCGCCGCCGTTGAGCTCGGCGATCGGCACGTCCTTACCCAAACCCAGGGTGTTGAAGCGATCCACCCAGATGTAATAGGCGTGGTCGGCGGCGCCCTGGTCGGAGACCCCCTTGAACTGCGGGCCGGGGAACTTGTACATGGTCCAGCCTTCCGGACACTGCTTGCCGGTGGCAGCGGTCGGGCCATTGAGCGGACCCTTGCACTTGCGGCGGTCGAAGCTGCCCATGTGGCCGCTGGAGAACACACTCCACACCACGCCGTCGCTGGTCAGGTCGATGCCGCGCGCGCCGAAGATGCCGTCGGGCGGCAGGTAGACCTCGGTCATCGAGGTGTGGGTCGGATCCTTGCCCGGTATCAGACGCAGGATGTAGCCGGGCTGGTCCATGCGGGAAAAGCCGACGTCCATCGACTGGCCCCAGATCGAATCGTCCACCGGGCTGGGCTGCACACCGTAGAAGGCGGCCATGATGCGGCGGTCCTTGTTCGGGTCCATCGGCTGGTTCGCTTCGGTGTACTCGTCGCGCTTGCCGTTGCCGTTGGTATCGATGATCAGCGGCGTCCAGCCCTGCGACTTCTGCTCGTCATGCGTGGCCAGGTACATCTTGGTGTTGAGCCAGCCGACCACGCCGCTTTGCGGCGAGCCCGCCGAGGTCCACAGGGTGTTGTTGGCGTCGGCCGCGAAATACAGGTGCTGGGTGGTGAAGCAGGTATTGATGTTGGCCCACTTCTTGGTCTTCGGGTCATACATCGACAACTGCCGTGCCGACCCGTTCTGCGGCGCGAGCTGCGCCGAAGGCAGGGAGGAGCCGGTCTTGCACCAGGCCGGGTTGTCGTCGGGGCGGAAGCGCGCGGTCAGCCACAGGCGGCCCTTCTCGTCGAGGATAGGGTTGTGAATGCTCGAATGGCCGTCCCAGATCGGGTCCTCGCCCCAGTTCGGCGAAGGCTGCATCGCCAGGGTCTTGGAAGAAGGCGTGTTCGGCTCGAACGGGTGGGTGACGAAGCCGGCCTTGTTGTGCACCGGGTCCAGCCACGGCACGTTGTCGGTACTTTCCTCGGGCGAACCGTAGATCAGGCCGTTGGCGTTGACGGTGGGTTTGCGCTTGTCGGTGGAGACGGCGTCGTGCAGATAGTATTTCGGCGTCGACCAGTTCCAACTGGTGATCACTACATTGCGTTCCTTGCCCTGCGGACGCTCCGGCTTGGCGAACGGCAGTTCGCCGGCGGCGATGCGGTCGGTCCAGTCGGCGAACAGCGACAGGCCCTTCTCCGGCCCGATGCGGCCGAGTGTCAGCGCCATGTTGATCATCGCCTGGCCCGACTGGGTGCGCCGCGCCCAGCCGGCGAGGCTGGAGTCGAAATGCCCGAGGCTCGGCGGGGTACCGTGGCGGATCCACGCCGAACCCAGCGCGTGGCAGGACTGGCAGGAATTCTTGATCGAGTCGATCCAGTAAGCCTGGGTCTTCATCACGGCCGGGATGCCGTTGCCTTTCTCGCCGGTGCCGGGGAAATCGCTTGCCGGCGGAATCTTCAGTAACGAATACCAGTAGACGCCGGGGTAGTATTCCGCCGCCGCCTTTTCATTCGGCGCGGGGGTGGCGCTTAGCGCCAGCTGCTTGCCGGGTTTGCTTTCGACCTTGGCCGAATCCACCAGCCCGTAGCCGCGCACCCAGACCTGGTAGTTCGCTTTCGGCAATTCGGGAATGACGAAACGTCCCTGGTCGTCGGTGACCACCATCTTGGCGAAGCCGGTGGGCAAATCCTTGGTTTCGGCGATCACCCATACGCCGGCCTCGGGGCCGTTCGGGCCGGTCACCGTGCCGCCGATGTCGGCGCCGCCGATGCGTACGGCCGGGGACGCCGCCATGGCGGCGGGCGTGAGCGCCGCGCCGGCCAGCGCGATGCCGATTGCGGCAGCCAGCCGCGCGCACGCGTATCGATTTTTATTCACTTGTCTCTCTCCTCTTGGTTGCACCCGGGTCTCGCGCCCAGGGTGATTGGTGCGTACAGCGGGAACCGGCCGCCGGCTGTATACGCCGGCGCACTGCGATCCGCGCTGCAATTTGTCTTCGCCGCTTTTCTGTCTCCTTCGTGCGGCGTACGCCGCACAGGGATTTTTGTTCTCCCGGGCGCTCAGGCGAGCGTCGCCAGGGTGGGCCAATCGCGACAATCATGCGCCCGCGCCGCGCGGAAGACAAGTGCAACTTCGCTATTGATTGTTGCATCCATTGCATTAATGGATGGTCATGCGCTGTTCCACTTCACGGCAATGGCGCCTGGCATTTTCGTCCATCGCAGTGCACAAGGCGGTACTCAGGCAAGCTCGGTGGCCACCGGGCCCGGGCACTGCATTTCGATATAGCGGCGGTCGCTTTCAGCGCGGCGGCTCGCCGGCGTCTTTCGGCCACAGCACGTAGAGCTCGCCGTTCTGCCGCATGCGCCCGGCTTCGCGGGTGGCGTCTTCGCCGAAGCCCCAGAAAAAGTCGGCGCGATTCGGGCCGTTGATGGCGCCGCCGGTGTCCTGCGCCAGCATCAGGCGCTGCAGCAGCTTGGGCGAGTTGGGCCAGGTGGTGGAAAGCCACACCGGCACGCCCAGCGGCGTGTAGCGCGGGTCGACGGCGATCGAGCGCATTGCCGTCAGCGGCAGGCCAAGCGCGCCTTGCGGCCCCTCGTCGCCGGCGCGCGACTCGCGGAAAAACACATAGCTGGGATTGTGGTTGAGCATTTCATTCAGGCGCGCCGGGTTGGCGACGGCCCAGGCCTTGATGCCCTGCATCGAGGCCTGCTCGAGCTTCATCTCGCCCGCGTCGATCAGGTAGCGGCCCACCGATTTGTAGGGATAGCCGTTCTGGTCGGCATAGTTCAGGTGCACCATTTCGCCGCTGTCGAGGCGGATCCGGCCCGAGCCCTGGATCATCAGGAAAAACAGTTCGACCGGATCATCGACATAGAGCAGCGGTTTCGAGGTGGCGAGACCGGTGGCGGCGCCGGATTCGATTTCCTCGCGCGAGTAGTAAGGCACCACGCGCCGGCCGTCGAGGCGGCCGCGCAGGCGCTGGCCCTTGAGGTCGGGGCGCAGGTCGCCCAGGTCGATGGTCAGCAGGTCGTCGGGCGTGGCATAGGCGGCGTAGAGATAGGGCGCCTTTTTACCGCGGCTGCCGTTGAGCAGGGGCTCGTAATAGCCGGTGATGATGCCGGGCGCGGCATCGCGGATCCACGGCGTGAAGCGCGATTCGAAAAACGCGCGCGCCTGCGCCGGGCCGGCGTTCTGCGCGTCGCTGCAGACCGCTGTCCAGGCGCTTTGGCGGCGCAGGCTCTTGCAACTGGCGAGAAAGGGCGCCCAGGCTTCCTGTTGCGATTCGTCGTTCCAGCCCGGCAACTGGCTGAATTCCGCAGGCTTCCAGCCCGGCTTTGCCGGCGGCGGTTCGACCGGCTTTTCGCAATTGCACGGCGCGCAAGTATTGGCGGCCGGTGCGCAGGCTTGCGCCACCGGGTTGGCCGGCGGTGTGCGCGGCGGGGTCGGGGCAGCGCAGCCGGCCAATAGCAGCGCGGCGGCTACAATGCGCCATGCGCCGCGTGGCAGGTGAATCGCGCCGGCCGGGTTGAGAATGGAGAGCAAGGTGTTCGAGAGCGGTTTGTGGGTCATCGTGCTGGAAATGTGTAGTGCCTTCGGCCTGGGTGCCTTCATCATCTGGTGGACCTGGCCGCGCAAACCGAAGCCGCCGGCACGGGACGAAAAAGCGGGCGAAAAAGCAGATGAGAAAAAGAACCAGCGCGAAGGCGGCTAGGGGCGGGGCGAAAAGCGCGCCTGCCTGTCGCGCCGTTTTTCACCGGAAGGCGGATCGCCGCCGGTAGCGCTGGATCGCGCGCAGGCGCATGCCGAAGCGGCCCGGTTTCCAGCGCGAAAACCAGGCGCGGACGGCGGCGCGGATTGCCTCCACCCTTTGCCAGGCGCCGGAAGCCATTACCCAGCCGTACAGCGTGACGCGCCAGCGCATGACGAAATTGTAGAGCGTGACGAACCAGGCGAGCGTCATCAGCTGGGGTTTGGTGAGGGTGAAAATGCGCGCCACCAGCGCGGTGCCGACGAGTTTGGCGGCAAGGATCACCTGGCAGCCGAACATGGCGTGATGATGGGCGATCAGCCAGACCGCGGCCAGCTTGACCGGCAGCAACAGGGCGCCGGGAAACAGGAAGGCGGCGGCGGCGCCGTAGGGCGGCAGGCGGCTGATCCACGCTTCGATCGAGCGCATTACCGGCAGCCGGCCGAAAGCGGCCATGATGCGCTGGAGCGCTTCCCACAGCACTTCCTCGACGAACATGAGAAGCGCGGCCAGCAGCATCAGTGGCGGCATCAAGAGGGTGCGTAAGGGGCGGCGCATGGCGATAGCTCTACGGGAAGGTCCGATTTTCAGTGCAGGGTGCGCGGCATCGACAGCACGAATTCCGGAATGTCCGCATCGAATTGCGTGCCGTCTTCGGCCACCATCTGGTAGCTGCCGCGCATGGTGCCTACGGGCGTGCCCAGCGGGGTGCCGCTCTGGTACTGGAACTCTTCGCCCGGTTTGAGCAGCGGCTGGTGGCCGACCACGCCCAAGCCCTTGACCTCCTGGCTGTGCCCTTCCGCGTCGGTGATGATCCAGTGCCGGCTGATCAGCTGCGCCGGTATGCTGCCGGTATTTTTCAGCGTGACGAAGTAGGCGAAGACGAACGGGCCGCTGGCTGTATCGGATTGTTCCGGCACAAACTGCGTGCGCACGCTGACCGTAATTTCGTATTTGCCGCCCATGCGGTGCATTGCACACGAAATCGCGGCGTTGCGCAAGCGCGCTGCTGCCGCCTCAGTGGTAGGCAAAGCCGAGCAGCAAGCTGCCGGTAAACAGCAGAAACAGCGGGAATAGAATGGAAAAAGGCAGATTGCCGGGCATTCTCTCGGAACCTCGGATTGTTGGGTGGATCGGCGGCGACCCGCCGCGATGTCGGGGAGTTTGACGAAAGCCGGGGTGGCGAGTTCCTGTACCGGGAAGGGAAATTATTGCGGCTCGGGCCGGAACGGATGCGCGGCCACGCCCTGCTTCTTACGGGCGCGAAGCGATGGCGCGCGTGCGCGCCGGAGAATAGCCGGGCAGGCTGTCGTCCTCGCTGCCGAGGTCGACGGCAATCACCTCCGGCGGCAGTTCGGCGCCGCGATTCCTGGCGTAGGCGATGGCGGCGACCATATACTGGCCCAGACTGTCTATTTCCAGGCGCAGTTTGCCGGGCCCTTCATGGCCGTCGGCGAGGAAATAATCGCAGGCCTCGGCCAATTCGCGGTTCACCCGCTCATAGCGCGCATCGGCAAATTGCGGGCGCTCGCAGGTGCGCACGCCGCCGTCGGCCTCGACCGCCTGGGTGCTCCAGGAAGCGGCGCGGGTCAGGCTGACCGGCAGCCTGCGCCGCCCGTCCGCGCTGGTCCAGGTGCCGGCTATGCGGGCGCCGTCTTCACTGACGCGGGCGTCAAAACGGCCCGCTTCGGCGGCCTTGCCATGGGCGCTGCTCTCGGTGGCGCGCAGGTTCAGGCGCCGGCTGCTGGACAGTTGCCCGCTCAGTTGCCAGTCTTGCTGGTTCCAGCCCAGCGCTGGGTGGTAGGCGCCGGTGACGGCGCTGCCCGGCGCTGCCGGCTCCAGGGTCAGCAACACCGCATTGCCCGGGCCGATTTCGCCCACATATACGCCTTGCGCCGGATTTGCGTCCGCCGGCGCGGCCAAGGCCACGCCGCAGTGCAGCGAAAAGGCGGCCAGCAGTGAAACGGCGAGGGGTCGAAGGCAAGTGGGCATGGTTGTTTCCTCGGGGGTCGGCGGCCGGGGCGGCTGCCGATGCATGCCATTTCAACCGCCGCCGCTGGCGCCGCCAGGGCCGAATCCGCCGGCCTGATGAACAAATATGGCCGAATTCGGGCGTTTATCTGCAAACTGTGGTGACGCTGTATGCCGCAGAATCGGTGTTCGCGTTAAAGTACGGTCCGTTTTGCTTTGCCGGCACCATTCCGCGCAGCAGCACACGACAGCGGAAGGGCCGGCGAGGTTCGAGGAGAAAAGCAGTGCGTAGGTTGAATCACCAATTCTGGGCGCTCGCGCTCATTTGCGTGCTGGCTTGCGTACTGGCCGGCTGCGCCGTGCACAAGCCGGCTTTGGAGACCGTGGCGCTGGCCGACGTGACGCGCTTTTCCACCGGCAAGCCGGGCGAAGTGCTGCCGGGCAGCTGGCAGCCCTGGACGCTGTCGCGGCTGAAAAAACCCACCGCTTACCGCATGGTGCAGGATGACGGCAAGACCGTGATCAGCGCGCGCGCCGATGCTTCTGCCTCCGGCCTGATCCACCCGCTGGCCAATCTCGACCCGCGTGCCTATGCCGAGCTCTCCTGGCGCTGGAAGGTCGAAGACCTGATCAAGGGCGCCGACAACACCCGTGGCAGCCGCGAGGATTCGCCGGTGCGCCTGGTGGTGACCTTCGCCGGCGACATGGACAAGCTCGATTTCGGCGAAAAGATCTTCTACTCCCAGGTGAAGGCGATGACCGGCCAGCAGATGCCCTATGCCACGCTGATGTACATCTGGGAAAACCGCGCGAAAAAGGACATGGTGATCGCGAACAGGCATACCGGGCGCATCAAGATGGTGGTGGCCGAATCGGGCCGCGACAAGGTGGGCCGCTGGCAGGAAGTCAGGCGCAACCTGGTGGAGGACTACAAGCGCGCCTTCGGCGAGGAGCCCGGTGCGATCACCGCCATCGGCATCATGACCGACACCGACAACACCGGCGAGCGGGTGCATGCCTGGTATGGCGACATTTCACTGCACAAACACGCGGATTAACCGCTCCCATTGATGTCCGAAAACGGCTAGTCAGCGGCGCCCCGCGGGCGTACAGTGCCGTATGGACTACATCGATACAGGCGACGCCGGCGGTTACCTCGGCCAGGCCCTGCGCCATCACGAGGATCAGGGCAGCGCGGCCGAAAACCTGTTCCGCGCCTACGAAACCCGCGACCCGCGCTTCGATGGCCGTTTTTTCGTCGCAGTGCGCACCACCGGGATTTTTTGCCGGCCTGTATGCCCGGCGCGCACGCCCAAGCGGGCGAACGTCACCTTCTATCCGAGTGCCGCCGCCGCGTTCGAGTCCGGCTACCGGCCCTGCCTGCGCTGCCGTCCGGAGCGCGCGCCGGCGGTGCGCGGCCAGGAAAGCGGCGGCGCGGCGCTGGTGTCGCGCGCGCTCGAGGCGATCGACGCCGGTGCGCTCAACGAGGGATCGCTGGAGTCATTGAGCGCGCGCATCGGCGTCACCGCGCGCCATTTGCGCCGGTTGTTTGAGGAGCACCTGGGTGCCTCGCCGATCGCGGTGGCGCAAATGCGCCGCCTGCTGTTCGCCAAGCAGTTGATCGAGGAGTCGGCGCTGTCGCTGACCCAGGTCGCATTCGCTTCCGGCTTCGGCAGCGTGCGCCGCTTCAATGCGACCCTGAGCACCGCGTATGGCCGCGCGCCGGGCAGCCTGCGGCGCAAAAAGATCGCCCATGCCGCGGAGCAGGTGCAATTGCGCCTGGGCGGCATCGACGCCGGGCGCTTTGCCGGGCTATTGGATTTTTACCGCGCGCGTGCGTTCGCCGGGGTCGAGTCGGTGGGCGAACTTGACTATGCGCGCTCGATCCGCATCGGCGCCGCGGTCGGCACCTTCGGCGTGCGCGCCGATGCCGATGGCTTGTTGCTCAATTGCGATTTTCCGGAAGCGGCGCGCCTGCCGGCCATTGTCGCGCGGGTCAAGCGCATGTTCGACCTGGATGCGCCGGCGGCGGCGATCCGTGCGCATTTGTTGCGCGACCCGAAGCTTAAGCCGGCGCTGAAAAAGCCCGGCATCGGCGTGCCTTGCGCCTGGGACCCGTATGAACTGGCGGTGCGCGCCGTGCTGGGCCAGCAGGTGAGCGTGGCTGCCGCCACCACCCTGGCAGGGCGTCTGGTAGCGAAACTGGGCGAACCGTTCAGCGTTGCCGGCATGCACGCGGAACGTTTGCGCCTGGCTTTTCCCCGGCCGGAGGTATTGGGTGCCGCGCAGGTGGACGATTTGCGCGCCATCGGCCTGGTGCGGGCGCGGGCGCAAACCCTGATTTCGCTCGGGCAACACGTCGCCACCAACTTGTCCTGGCGCGAGCGCTATGTCGGGCTGGAACAATTCAGCGCCGAGTTCTGCGAGTTGCCCGGCATCGGTCCGTGGACCGCGCAGTACGTGGCGATGCGCGGCTTTGCCGACCCGGATGCCTTTCCCTCCGGCGACCTCGGGCTGGTGCGCGCCGCCAAATCCTTGGGGATCGCGCAAACACCGAAGGAGTTGCTGCACTACGCCGAGCGCTGGCGCCCCTGGCGGGCTTACGCCGCGCAAACCTTGTGGAATCATGAAGTCAGGAGTGCCGCATGAATGCACCGATTGAATTGCTGTTCGACCACGTTGCCGCGCCCAAGGGCGCGCCGTTCGAAGCCGTGCTTTACGCCGTCGATGGCGACAAGCTGTGCGCGGTGGATTTCGCCGGCTATGAGGCGCGCATGGACAAATTGCTCAAGCGCCGCTATGGCAGCTATCGCTTTGTCGAAAGCCGGAACCCGCAAGGCTTCGGCACCCGCATTGCCGCCTACCTGGCGGGCGAACTGGAGGCGATCAACGATCTGCCGGTGAGCCTGGGGGGCACCGCGTTCCAGCAAAGCGCCTGGCTGGCGCTGCGCCAGATCCCGGTCGGCAAGACGGCCAGTTACGCCGCGCAGGCCGCGCGCATCGGCAAGCCGGCCGCGGTGCGGGCGATCGGCGCGGCCAATGGACAAAACCCGGTCGCCATCGTGCTGCCGTGTCACCGGGTGATCGGCAGCGGTGGTGCATTGACCGGCTTTGGCGGCGGCATTGCCACCAAAGCCTGGCTGTTGCGCCACGAGGGCGCGCTGCTCGCGTAGCGCGCCCCGGTGCCTTCAGAGCGTGTCAGACCGCTGACACACCGCTGTTACACATAGGTCAGCCAGTCGGCGCGGGTCGCGTCCTCGCCGTGCACGCAGTTGAAGAATTTCTGCTGCATCATTTGCGTGATCGGCCCCGGCTTGCCGCTGCCGATGCGCCGGCGATCGACTTCGATGATAGGCGTCACTTCGGCGGCGGTACCGGTGAAAAAGGCCTCGTCGGCGATGTACACCTCGTCGCGGGTGACGCGGCGCGCCTGCACCGGGATGCCGGCTTCGTAGGCGAAATCGATGATCGCGCGCCGCGTCACGCCTTCCAGGGCGGAGGCGAGTTCGGGTTCGATCAGCTTGCCGTCGCGCACCAGGAAAATATTTTCGCCCGAGCCTTCGGCGACAAAGCCGTCGGTATCCAGCAGCAGCGCCTCGTCGTAGCCGTCCTGCTTCGCCTCGCGGTTGGCGAGGATCGAGTTGGCGTAGGTGGAAACGGATTTGGAGCGGCACATCTGCACGTTGACGTGATGCCGGGCGAACGACGAGATCTTCACCCGGATGCCTTTGTCGAGCGCGGCGGCACCGAGGTAGGCACTCCATTCCCAGGCGGCGATGGCGACGTGGGTGGAAACGCCTTCGGTGGAGATGCCCAGGCGCTCCGAGCCCATGAATACCAGTGGGCGGATGTAGGCCTGCTTGAGCTTGTTGGCGCGCAGCACTTCGAGTTGCGCGGCTTCCAGTTCTTCCTTGCCATAGGGCAGCTCGATACCGAGGATGTGCGCGGATTGCACCAGGCGTTTGGTATGGTCGCCGAGGCGAAACACTGCGGTGCCGCGCGAAGTCGAGTAGGCGCGCACGCCTTCGAATACGCCCAGGCCGTAATGCAGGGTGTGGGTGAGAACGTGGGTGGCGCATTCGGCCCAGGGCTTGAGCGCCCCGTCAAACCAGATCCAGCCGTTTTTTTCGCTCATTGACATTTTGTTTCTCCTTGCTCGTGTCGGTCCGGGGACTGGCGAATGCCATCAACCCGATGAAATGGCTGGCGCAGGCGGCCGCGGTGGGAGCCGATGCAGAACCAGGGGAGACCTTTTGGGCAGAGAGAGGCCGGCGAGGTGGGCCGGCGTGATGCAGATGCGCGGTTGGCGCAGTTGGGAGAATGCCGCTTGCGGGCACCCTGCCGCAAACGAATAGTTTTGCGGGTCGGCTGAATCCGATTCAGGCGAAGCGGGCGCGTGTTCGCGCAACGCCGGCTGCGTTCATGGTCTCAGCGCAAGCCGGCGCTGGAACGAATTGCAGGGTGAGATTCGCGCGCAGCAGATGCGATTGCGCGCAAACGGGCTTCAGGGCACCAGGGGCGGCGGCAGGTTGCGCTGCTTGACGTGCCACTGGCGCTTGCGAAAGTCCGCTTCGCAATCGGGGTCGCAGAATTTCTGGTTCGCGGCCAGGGTTTCGCCGCAATTGTGGCACTCGCCGATGGCGGCTAATTCATCTCCTTTTTTGGCGCGCATGGCGCGCTCGTGGAACTCGATTTCGTTTTGTGCGACGTCTGCTTCATCCATGGTGCTGTGGCGATCCGGTGCTTGCGAAAAGGCGCGGATTCTACACCCTGCACCGACTGTGCGGTGAAGTATTTAGGTCGCTGTTTGGCGACTGGCCGAACCGGCAAGCGCTGCTTGCAGCAGCCAGTCGATAAACAGGCGCGTCAGCGGCCGTTCCGCGGCTTCCGGCGCCAGCACGATGTAATAGGCGCGATCCGGCAATTCAAGCTCGAACGGCTGGACCAGGGTCTTGCCCTGGGCGTCGAACAGGGTCTTGGGCGTGAGCGCGACGCCGTGGCCGGCAGCGGCGGCCTCGTACATCATCATGGCGTCTTCATAACTCGGGCCGCTGACGGGTTCGAGCCAGTCCAGGCCGGCGGCTTCGAACCAGGGCTGCCAGAACAGCAGCGGGTGGCGCAGCAGGGTGGCGCGGCGCAGGTCGGCCGGCGCCTTGAGGCCGCCGATGCTGTCGATATAGGCGG
>DATAZV010000207.1:0-5579 GCA_036271855.1 Burkholderiales bacterium | reverse complement strand
CGCGCGAATTCGTTGTTCCACTCCTCGTCGGTCATCTCGGTACCGTCGGGCTTGAGCCACATGATGTCCTTGATGTCGCTGCCGCGCAGCGACCGGCCCTGGAAGAAGTCGCGGCGGCGCAAGGTCGGATGGGCGCGGCGAAAGGCGATCAGGCGCTGGGTGAACTTGAGCAATGCCTGGCGCGACGCGTCCAGTTTCCAGTCGATCCATGAGATCGGGTTGTCCTGGCAGTAGGCATTGTTGTTGCCGTTTTGCGTGCGGCCGACCTCGTCGCCGGCGACGATCATCGGGATGCCCTGTGAGAGCATCAGGGTGGCCAGCATGTTGCGCTTCTGTCGCTCCCGCAGTTTGAGGATTTCCGGGTCTTCGGTGGGCCCTTCGACGCCGCAGTTCCACGACACGTTGTTGTCGTTGCCGTCGCGGTTCTCCTCGCCGTTGGCTTCGTTGTGCTTTTCGTTGTACGACACCAGGTCGTTCAGGGTGAAGCCGTCGTGCGCGGTGACGAAGTTGATGCTGGCGTAGGGCTTGCGCCCGCTGCGGCCGTAGAGGTCGCTCGAGCCGGTCAGGCGCAGGGCGAAATCGCCCATCTTGCCGCCGTCGCCCTTCCAGTAGCCGCGCATGGCGTCGCGGTACTTGTCGTTCCATTCCGCCCAGCCCACCGGAAACTTTCCCACCTGGTAGCCGCCCTCGCCCAGGTCCCAGGGTTCGGCGATCAGCTTGACCTGCGACAGCACCGGGTCTTGCCGGAGGATGTCGAAGAACGCGCCCAGGCGGTCTACCTCGTGCAGTTCGCGCGCCAGGGTAGCGGCAAGATCGAAGCGAAAGCCGTCGACGTGCATTTCGGTGACCCAGTAGCGCAGCGAATCCATGATCATCTGCAGCACGCGCGGCTGCTGCATATTGAAGGTGTTGCCGCAGCCGGTGTAGTCCATGTAGTAGCGCGGGTTGTCGGCGGTGAGCCGGTAGTAGGCGGCGTTGTCGATGCCGCGGAAACATAGGGTCGGCCCGCAGTGGTTGCCTTCGGCGCTGTGGTTGTAGACCACGTCGAGGATCACCTCGATGCCCGCCGAGTGGAAGGACTTCACCATGGTCTTGAACTCGGCGATCTTGCCGGAGGCGCTGTAGCGCATGTCCGGCGCGAAAAAACCGATGGTGTTGTAGCCCCAATAGTTGCGCAGTCCTTTTTCCACCAGGTAGCGGTCGTCGACGAAGGCATGCACCGGCATCAGTTCCACGGTAGTCACGCCGAGGCGCCGCAGATAGTCGATCACCGCCGGGCAGGCCAGCCCGGCATAGCTGCCGCGCAGGGCCGCCGGAACGCCGGTGTGCTGCATGGTGAAGCCGCCGACATGCATTTCGTAGACCACCATTTCGTGCCAGGGCACGTTGGGGCGGCGGTCCTCGCCCCAGGTGAATGCGCGGTCGATCACCTTGCATTTGGGCATGCCGCCGGCGTTGTCGCGCTTGTCGAAGGAGAGGTCTTCGCGCTTGTGGCCGATGGTATAGCCGAAGTGCGCGTCACTCCAGCGCAAGTCGCCGACGATGGTGTTGGCGTAGGGGTCGAGCAACAGCTTGTGCGGATTGAAGCGGTGCCCCTCCTCCGGCTTGTACGGGCCATGCACGCGGTAGCCGTAAAGCATGCCGGGCCGCGCCTCCGGCAAATAGCAGTGCCAGATTTCGTCGGTGCGTTCCTTCACGGCAACGCGCTGGATTTCGCGCCGGCCGGCGGCATCGAATATGCAAAGTTCGACCCGCTCCGCGTGTTCCGAGAACAGGGCGAAATTGACGCCTTCGCCATCCCAGGTGGCGCCGCGCGGATAGGGCTTGCCGGGCCAGACGGCGCTGATTTGCTGTTCGAGCAGGCTGCTCATCTTTCCAGGATTCCCTTTAGCCCGGCCATGGGAATGGGCAGCCAGTCCGGACGGTTGTTCATTTCATAGCGCATTTCGTAAAGCGCCTTTTCGATCACCAGCAGGTCGATCAGCGCCTGCATCTCCGCGGCGTCGGCGGGAACCGAGGGCAAGCCGCGCACGCTTTCGCGATAACCCTGCATTGCGGCGGCGACAATCATGCCCTCCCATTCGCGCAAGGCCTCACGCACGCTTTCCTGCCTTTCCGCATGGTCGGCGATGGAGCGCTGCAAGGCGGCGTAGGCGGCGTAACTGGCGGAGCGCAGCATCCCGGCGACATCGCGCAAGGGGCTGTGCTTGCGGCGCCGCTCCTCGATCGGCCGTGTCGGCTCGCCTTCGAAGTCGAGCACGATGAAGTCGTTCTGCGCCAGCAGGAGCTGGCCGAAATGCAGGTCGCCGTGATAACGCGTCTTCATCAGGCCCTCGGTGCTCACCGTGAAGGCGCTGATGCGCTCGCGCAGGCGCGGCCTCGCCGCCAGCAGCGCCTCCGCCTGGACACGCACCGCGTCCGAGAGCTGCGGCAGCCGCTGCCCGAGTTCGTCCATGGTTTGCTCCGCCTCGCGCAGGATGGCGTCCTTCCAGGCGGCGAGATCTTGCGCCGTGGTCGGCTCCGGCTCGAACGCTGGATCGCCGCCGGCGCGAAAAAAGGCCCAGTGCAGCTCGCCGATGCGCCGGCCCAGCACTTCGGCCTGCGCCTTGAAAAAGGCGTGCGGCTCCGCCTCCTCCACCTGGCCGGGCGACTCGGCCGGCATGCTGCGCGTGACCAGGAACCGGTCCAGGTATTCCTGCGTATAGGTCCAGACGTCGCCCTGGTTTTCGACGAATCTGGCCAGCGTGGCGAGGGTGCGCAACTTGCCCTGGGCATCGATATATTCGACGGCACCGGCCATCGGCGCGATATTCGGATAGGGAGATGTATCGGTGAGAAACCGGCCGATCTCGACTTCCGGATTGACGCCGAAATGCATGCGCCGATAGCCCTTGAGGTAGAGCTGGTTTCCGAGAAACACACCGGTATTGCTCTGTTCCAGCGGCGGAATGCGCACGTCCTGCGCGATCGCCCCTGCCAGTTGCGGATAGACCGAAGTGGAAGACAGGCGCAGCTTGCCGCTGCCGAACGGAATCTCTTCGTTGCGCGCCATGGCGCCTGCCAGGGCGCGCGAGAAATCCGGGTTGCCGAATGCGCCATAGAGGACGCCAATGCGCTCCTTTTGCCGCACCTTGGCCATCACCCAGGGGCCGAGCGTCTGCAGCGGATCGTAGCCCTTGCCCTCCCAGGCGATAGCCAGGGGCAGGAAGTAGAGATGCGCCTCCTCGCCCTCGATGTCCACCTGCAAGAAACCCGTCAGCCAGCTGCCCTCCGGTGTATTCCACTCCGTTGCTTCGCGAAAGCGCATGTCGAGTATCTTTTTTCCCTTGGCGGCGAACCAGCGGCGGTTCGACATGTAGGGCAGAAGAATCTCGTCGCGCATGCGCTCGCGCGTCATGTTGACGATCAATTGCCGCGCGCCGCGCGCCGCTTCGTCGCGGGCGAAATAGGTGGAGATACTTTCGGACATCACCAGTACCGGCAATTCGCTGGCCGCCACCCGCTTCTCGTGCCACACCGGCGGCGAGACATCGGCTGCCAGGCGGAAAGCCAGATAGCCGTGGCCCGGCAAGGTCAGCACATAAGGGAGCTTGGTAACGGGCGGGAACGCTTCCTTGCCGAAGATTTCAACCGGCACCCGGCCGGCAAAGCGCGACAGGTCGAGCTCGGCCGCCTGCGCGTGGCGCGACAGGTTGATCACGCACAGCAGGCTTTCGCCGTCATGCTCCCGCAGGTAGGCCAGCACTTTGCGGTTGCCGAGGTCCAGAAACGTCAGGTTGCCGCGGCCGAAGGCCTTGAAGCTGCGGCGCACCGCAATCATGCGCTTGGTCCAGTTGAGCAGCGAGGAGGGACTGCGCGACTGCGCCTCGACGTTTACCGCCTCATAACCATAGAGCGCGTCCATGATAGGCGGCATGTACAGGCGCTGCGGATCGGCGCGCGAAAAGCCGGCGTTGCGGTCCGGACTCCATTGCATCGGCGTACGCACGCCGTTGCGGTCGCCGAGATAAATGTTGTCGCCCATGCCGATCTCGTCGCCGTAGTAGAGGATGGGCGAGCCTGGCATGGTCATCAGCAAGAAAGAGATCAGCTCGATCTGCTCGCGGCTGTTTTCCATCAGCGGCGCAAGGCGGCGGCGGATGCCGACGTTGATGCGCATCTGCGGGTCGTTGGCGAAGCGCTGGTACATATAATCGCGCTCGCGGTCGGTAACCATTTCCAGCGTCAGTTCGTCGTGGTTGCGCAGGAAGATCGCCCACTGGCAGTTAGCCGGAATCTCCGGCGTCTGCTGCATGATTTCGATGACGGGATAGCGGTCTTCCATCGCGATGGCCATGAACAGGCGCGGCATCAGCGGAAAGTGGTAGGCCATGTGGCATTCGTCGTCGTTGCCGAAATACTCGCGCACGTCTTCCGGCCACTGATTGGCCTCGGCCAGCAGGACCTTGCCGCTGTACTTGCTGTCGAGGGCAGCGCGGATCTTCTTGATGATGCCGTGGGTCTCGGTGAGGTTTTCGTTGTTGGTTCCCTCGCGCTCGATCAGATAGGGAATCGCATCCAGGCGAAAGCCGTCCACGCCCATGTCGAGCCAGTGGTTCATCACCCGCAGCACCGCTTTGAGCACATTGGGATTGTCGAAATTCAGGTCCGGCTGGTGGCTGAAAAAGCGGTGCCAATAGTGCTGTTGCGCCACCGCGTCCCACGACCAATTGGAGGACTCGGTGTCGGTGAAAATGATGCGCGTGCCGGCGTACCTGTTCGGATCGTCGGTCCAGACGTAGTAGCCGCGCTTGGGCGAGCCCGGCGGGGCGCGGCGCGCCGCCTGGAACCACGGGTGCTGGTCGGAGGTGTGGTTGACGATCAGCTCGGTGATCACCCGCAGGCCGCGGCGGTGCGCCTCGCGCACGAAGTTGCGAAAATCCTGGCGCGTGCCGTAGGCGGGGTGGATGTTGCTGTAATCGGAAACGTCGTAGCCGTCGTCGCGCATCGGCGAGGGATAAAACGGCAGCAGCCAGATGGTGTTGACGCCGAGATCCTGGATATAGTCCAGCTTTTGCGTCAGGCCGCGGAAATCGCCGATGCCGTCGCCGTTCGAATCAAAGAATGCCTTGACGTGCAGCTCATAGATGACCGCGTCCTTGTACCAGAGGGCATCCTCGGCATTCGCGGCGGTCTTGTCCTCGGGCAGGGGCGGCAGCAGGTCCATGATGATCAGAGGAAGTAGTCGAAATCGCGCTCGGTGCGCAGGTGGCGGCCAAGCCGGAAGACATGCACCGGTGCGCGGCCCGGCTCCAGGCGTACGAAGTTGCGCGGCCCGTTCCACAGGTAGCGCGCGCCGGAGAGCAGTTCGTGCATCTGGTAGCTGTGGCCTGCATCCACGCGTAGATCCTCGAGGGGCAAGCTGACCCATCCCGATTGCACATTGTGCGGATCGAGATTGACCACGGTGATGACGACGTTCTCCATGTCCGCGGTGGACTTGGAATAGCAGATCATCGACTCGTTGTCGATCGGGTGAAAGCGCAGGCGCCAGTCCGCATGCAGGGCCGGGTTTTCACGGCGGATGCGGTTGAGCCGGC
>DATAZV010000206.1:0-8810 GCA_036271855.1 Burkholderiales bacterium | reverse complement strand
CCGTCGATCACCCTGCCTTTGAGGAGATAGCCCTTTTTTCCGCTCATGCGCCTTCCTTGGGCAAGGCCCCGTTGAAGAATTGCCGCGCCAGGCTCAAAAAGATATCGGTGCGCTCGAAAGCCACCGAATGGGAACAATCGGCCAGCAGCGCAAGGTCGGCATGTTTGAGCCTGGCCGCGATCTCGATCGAACTGCTGGGAGGAAATGCCGTGTCGTCGCGCCCGTGCAGCAACAGCACCGGGCACTGGATCTTCGCGATGGTCTCCGGCGAGAGCACCGCCGCCTGCACGTACTGCGCGGCGTCACCGGCGAACATGGAATTGAAGTAGTCGGCGTAGCCGGGGGCAAACACCACCGGCTCGCGCGCGGCGAGATAAGCCTCGTCGATCACCGAGGTGTCGTGGATCAGGCCGGAGAGGGCCAGCACCAGTTCTTCACGGGTGGTCGGGCAGGTCCAGCAGCGCCGCGTGGTGTCGGCCGGCGCGAAGGGCGCGCCCATGGTGCCGGTGGTCATCACCGCGGCCACGCGCGGCTCGCGCGCGGCCAGCGTCAGCGCAAGCGAGCCCGAGATCGAGTGCCCGAGCACGCCGACCTCGTTGCCCGGCATGCGCGCCAGCATGGCGGCCGCCTGGCGCGCCCACAGGGCGTAGTCGAAATAGGGCGGCGCCGGCTTGCGCGCGCTCTTGCCGAAGCCGACCAGGTCCATGGCAAAGACTTCGAAATCCTGCGCCAACGGCTCCAGTACGCGGCGCCAGTTGCCGATCGAGGAGGCGCCCGGCCCGGAGCCGTGGATCAGCAACAGCGGGCGGCCACGGCCAAGGTGGTAGTAGGTGACCGGCAAACCTTCGAATTCAAACTGCGCTTCGTTCATTTCAGCCTTTCGCGGACCGCCGCAGGCAATCCGCCGCGCACGCCATCAGGCATGCGGTCAAAGGGGAGGCCCAAGGCCTCCCCCCTTTCTTGTCCCGGCCGCGACATTTTCGGCCATCAACGCTTTGCCGGCACGATGGTCCGGCGGCGCATCCCTACGCCACCGGACGGTGCCGGCCTGCCGCTACTTCTGCGTGATTACACCCGGTACATACCAGTCCATCTTCCATAGGTCGCCATCGGCCAATACCGCGCCGGCAGCCACCCTTTCCTTGCCGTCCTTGTCCTTCAGCGGACCGGCATAGATTTCCTTGCCCTTCATCAGCGCGTCGCGTTCCTTCATGATGAGGGCGGCCTTGTCTTTGGGCACGGCCGGGCCGCAGCAGGCGATGTCGGTGCCGCCCGCGGACATCGGGATGAAGGCGCCATACGGCGCGGGCTTCCAGCCGCCGGCCATGATCTTCTTCAGCTCGGGAGCGAGGAATTTGTCCCACACCCAGACCGAGGAGCAGACCGTGGCCTTGGGGGCGAACTGGCGCATGTCGCGGTGGTGGCCGGTGCCGACCTTGCCGCGTTCCTGCGCGACGATCTGCGGGGTCGGGGTGTCGACGTGCTGGCCGAGGGCATCCGCGCCCTGGTCGATCAGGGCGGTGGCGGCGGCGCGCTCTTTCACCGGGTCGTTCCAGGCGCCGGTATAGATGACGGTGGTCGTAGCCGCCGGGTTGATCTTCTGGGCGCCCATTTCAAACGCATTGACGGTCCAGATCACCACGCCGAAGGGGTTGGCGGCGACGAAGCCAAGCTTGCCGGTCTTGCTGGCGGCGGCGGCGGCCATGCCGCAGAGGTATTGACTTTGGTAGGTGCGGCCGTAGAAGGATTCGAGGTTGGCGCCGTTGGTGGTGCCCGAGCCGTTCAGGAAGGCGACGTCCGGATATTTGGCAGCGAGGTCCTTGAAGGCGTCCGAATAGCCGAAGGCGGTGCCGATGATGATGTTGGCGCCGCGCTGGATGAATTTCTCGGCCGCCGGCTTGATCACCGAAGCGTCCTCCGGCACCTTCTCGACGTAGGCGATCTTCATGCCGATCGCCTTTTCGGTCTTGATGCGCGCCTCGTCGAAGGCCTGGGTCCAGCCGCCATCGTTTTTGGCGTCGAAATACAGCATGGCGATTTTCGGCGGTCCCTTGAGGGTGAAGCCGTCGGCCATGGCCGGCCCGGAAAGGCCGACCAGCGCCAGCGCACCCAGCAACATCGATACCCATCTGCTTTTCATCATTATTCCCCTTTCAGTGAGATGCGGTAAAACGTATCGCGCGCGATTCGTAAAAAATGCGCGCCCTACAACATGTGATTGATGCGAAAAACATTGCCTTCGGGGTCCAGCAGAACCGCCTGGTACCAGTGGTAATAGGTCTCGTAAGGCGGCTTGATCAGGGTCGCGCCGGCCGCTGTTGCCACCGGCACCATGCTGTCCACCTCTTCCTTGCTGTCGACGTCGATGTTGAGCAGGAACTTGACGCCGCGCGTGTCGGAATAGTCCGAGAGCTTGAGCAGGTCGTAGGCGTCCAGCGCGTTGAAGCCCAGGCTGCTCTTGCCGGTGTCCAGCCCGCGAAAGATCGGCGAACGGATTTCCTCGATTTCGGCAAAACCGAACACCTTCATGTAAAAGCCGGACAGCGCGACGACATCGCGCGCGAATACATTGACGTAGGAGAGATGGGCCATGGATCAGGCGCTGGTTGCCGCGGCGGTTGTCGTGACGGGTTTGCGGCTACGCCGCTTCGGCGAAGGTGGTCTGCTTGACGAACTTGTTGCGCAGGTGGTCGCCGGAGGAAATCGGTTCGTACTTGGCCTTTTCGCCTTCCTTCAGCACGCCGGGCAGGCAGCTCACCATGGCGTCGTAGTTGGGCTGATGGAAAAACACCAGCGACTGGCGCAGCGAATCGCCGGCCTTTTCGCGCGGCGGGTTGGCGACGCGGTGCAGGGTCGAAGTCCACTCGTCGTTGGTCCACTGCATCATCAGGTCACCGATGTTGACGACGAAGGAATTGGGCGCGATCGGCACCGTCACCCATTCGCCCGCCTTGTTGCGCACCTGCAGGCCGCCCGGCTTGTCCTCGGCGCGCACGATGGTCAGGCTGCCGTAGTCGGAATGCGCGCCCGCGCGCAGTTGCCCGGGTTGCGGCTCTTCCAGCTGGTTCGGGTAGGACAGCACGCGGAACATGCTGATGTGGCGGTCGATCTTGTCCTCGAAATAATATTCGGGGAGTTGCAGGCCGATGGCAAATACCTTCATCAGGTCCGACGAGAGGCGCGACATCACGCCGAAGTATTCCGACCAGCTAGCCTTGAAGTCCTTAAGCGCCGGCCAGAGGTTGGGGGCGAAATGCGGGCCGGCGGCCGGGCCGTTGTAGTACAGCTCGTTGGGCGGATCGATCGGGCCGACGGAAAACGATTCCTTCAGATCGCCGGGCGATTTCTCGCCCAGGCTGTTGGACAGGCCCTCGTCGCCGACCGCGCTATAGCCGCGCACCTGGTCGTCCTTGGGCCGCTTGAGAGCCTGCTTCTGCTCCAGCGGCAGCTTGAAAAAGGCGCGCGAGGTGGCGTCGATACGCTTGAGCAGTTCGGACGACACGCCGTGGCCGGTGATCACCAGAAAACCGATGTCGCGGCAGGCGCGGTCCACTTCTGCCGCCAGGGCGGTGCGCTCGGCGGGACTGCCGGTGTAAAACGGCGACATGTCGATAATCGGTACGCTCAGCAGAGTCATGGCCTACAGCCCTTCAATCAGGATGGACTGATCGAGGCAAATTGCATGCCATTGGATGCAAGGCCGTATGCAGGTGCATCAACCGGGTCGCTCCGGCAAAGAGGCACTGAGGCGGTGCGCCGGCTCTCGCGGCAGGCGCGGTCCGGTGCATTACATGCCGGGACGCTCGCACCTTCCGGTGCACCGCGGGCGTGCGGAAAAATATTTCCCAGTGCACTCAGGCGTTTCGGGGCAAGCTGAGCCGGGTCGGCGCGGCTCCCGAGGCGCCGGCGCCCCAAAAAAGAAGCCGGGCATCAGGCCCGGCAAACATCCGTGTGCTACTCGCGGATCGCGGAAGGGAATGCCCTTGTTTTGGGTTCGAGTGAGGAGGAGATTCTCAAACAGGCACCGCAACGCCAGCTTAATCGCGCCTGATTGCAGGCGCATGACATCAGGACAATACCGCCACCACCAGATAGCGCGCCGCCTTGCCCGCCGCCATATAGAGCAGGCAGGGCAGCCAGGCCAAACGCAGCCAGCCCGCCCCGATGCAAAAGGCGTCACCCACCAGCGGAACCCAGGCCAGCAACAGCAGCGAAGCGCCGTGGCGCTGTAGCTGCGCCTCATACCTGATCTCGCGATGATGCGGAATGAAGCGCCCCATCGCATAGCTCACCATGCCGCCGGCGCTGTTGCCCAGCGTGGCCACCGCGATCGCCGGCCAGAACAGCTCCGGATGCAGGCGCAGCACGGCGAACAGCATCACCTCGGAGGAAATCGGGATCAGGGTAGCCGCCACAAAACTGCCCAGCAGCAGCGACCACAGGCTCGCTTCCTGGGTGAAAAATCCCTGCAGGATCTCCAGTAGCGCCGCCAGTTCCGTCAACGCACACCGCCGCAAGGCCCGGTTTTGCGGGATCGTGCAAGCGGCCATCGGCCGGCCCCGTCTCCCCCGGCAGCGACCGCCGGCCGCGAATTTCTTTCCACCGGGCTACGTCTGCACATTCGATCCAACCCTCATAAACATTTGCCCAAATCGCCAAAAGCGGCTAAATTGGATACCCCTCCCGGAGGGGTTCCAGAAATCTACCCAGGCAAGCGCACCAATGCCCGCGACAGCATCCCGGTCGAAGACCGATTATCTCCAAAAAATCCTCACCGCCAAGGTTTACGACGTCGCCCAGGAATCGCCGCTGGAAAAGGCGGCGGCCCTTTCGGCGCGCCTGAACAATACCCTGTTGCTCAAGCGCGAGGACATGCAAAGCGTGTTCTCCTTCAAATTGCGCGGCGCCTACAACAAAATGGCGCAGCTGTCGAAGGAACAACTGGCGCGCGGCGTGATCTGCGCCTCCGCCGGCAACCACGCCCAGGGCGTGGCGCTGGCGGCCAAGCGCATGGGCGCGCGCGCGGTGATCGTGATGCCGGTGACCACGCCGCAGGTGAAGGTGGCGGCGGTGAAGGCGCGCGGCGGCGAGGTGGTGCTGGTGGGCGACTCCTTCGACGAAGCCTACGACCACGCCCGTGGGCTGGAACAAAAGCAGAACCTCACCTTTGTCCATCCCTTCGACGACCCCGACGTGATCGCCGGGCAGGGCACCATCGGGATGGAGATCCTGCGCCAGCACCAGGGGCCGATCCACGCCGTGTTCGTCGCCATCGGCGGCGGCGGCCTGATCTCGGGGATTGCCGCCTATATCAAGCGCGTGCGCCCCGAGGTGAAGGTGATCGGCGTGCAGCCGGAGGATTCGGACGCGATGGCTCGCTCAGTCGCTGCGGGAAAACGCGTGCGCCTGGACAAAGTGGGCCTGTTCGCCGACGGCGTGGCCGTCAAGATGGTCGGCGAAGAAACCTTTCGCCTGACCCGCGAGCTGGTCGACGAAATCCTGCTGGTCGACACCGACGACATCTGCGCCGCCATCAAGGATGTGTTCGAGGACACCCGCTCGATACTCGAGCCCGCCGGCGCGCTGGCGATTGCCGGCGCCAAAGCCTACGTGGAGCGCGAAAAGCTGCGCGGCGAAACCCTGGTGGCGGTGGCCTGCGGCGCCAACATGAATTTCGACCGGCTGCGCTTCGTCGCCGAGCGTGCCGAGGTGGGGGAAAAACGCGAAGCCATCCTCGCCGTCACCGTACCTGAAGAACGCGGCTCGTTTCGCCGTTTTTGCGAACTGATCGGCAGCCGCAGCGTCACCGAATTCAACTACCGCATCGCCGACTCCAGGCAGGCGCATATTTTCGTCGGCCTGTCGGTGCACGACCGTGCCGACATCACGCGCCTGACCAAGACCCTGAACCGGCATAACTTTAAAACCCTGGATCTGACCGACGACGAACTGGCCAAGCTGCACGTGCGCCACATGGTGGGCGGCCGCTCGCCGCTGGCGCACGACGAAATGCTCTACCGCTTCGAGTTGCCCGAGCGCCCCGGCGCGCTGATGAAATTCTTGACCAGCATGCGCCCGGACTGGAATATTTCCCTGTTCCACTATCGCAACCACGGCTCGGATGTCGGCCGCGTGCTCGTCGGCATGCAGGTGCCGGGCAAGGAGATGCCCGCCTTCCGCAAATTCCTCGACTCGCTCGGCTACCCTTGCTGGGACGAGAGCAGCAATCCCGTTTACCGCATGTTCCTGGCTTAGTCCGCAAAGAATCGTCATGAGATACCAATACCGCCTGCAAAACGTATTCGCCCTCGCCGGCCAGACCCTCACCGGCAACCCCCTGTGCGTGTTCGAAGACGGCGAGGGCCTGACCGACGCGCAAATGCAGGCCCTGGCCCTGCAGTTCAACCTCTCCGAAACCACTTTCATCCTGCCGCCTTCGGGCGGGGCGACGGCGAAGGTGCGCATTTTTACGCCCGGCGCCGAGTTGCCCTTCGCCGGCCATCCGACCCTGGGCACCGCGCACACCGTGCGCGACCTGAAGGGCACCGGCGACCAGGTGACGCTGGAAATGCAGGCCGGCAACATCCCGGTATCCGCGCGCGGCGACCGCTGGACCTTGCGTGCCAACGCAGCGACCACGCGGCCTTTCGACATGGAGCGTCTCGAAATCCTGCTGGTGGCGCTCGGCCTGGCGCGCGATGATCTGGCGGCCGACCCGATCTGGGTGGACACCGGCATGGAGCAATTGCTGGTGCCGCTGACTTCGCGTTACGCCGTCAAGCGCATCGTCCCCGGCGCGGCGCTGGCCGACTTTCGCAACATCAACGGCAAGGTCTCGGTCTACGCCTTTTCCTCGCTGGACGAGCCGGAAATGCTGGTGCGTTTCTTTTTCCACCGCACTTCCAGCAGCATCGGCGAAGACCCGGCCACCGGCTCGGCCTGCGCCAATCTGGGCGGCTACATCGTCCACACCGGGCGCACGCTGCCGCTGGCGCGCACCCTGCACCAGGGCGAATTCACCGGGCGGCCTTCGGAGCTGCAACTGGCCATCGCCGCCGACGGCCGCGTGCTGGTCACCGGCGAGGTGATCGAGTTGGGGCGCGGCCACATCGATCTTTGAAATTGGCTATAACCGTTCAGTTGTAGCCCGACTCGCGCTGGTGGCGGATCGCCAGGACCAGCGCCACATCGTTGAATTCGTCGTAGTCGTACAGGGCTAGGTAACCGGTCTTGCCCTTTGAAATCACCAGTTCACGCGTCGAAAACTCGACTGGCCGGCCGATCAGTGGATGCGTTTTCAGCAGCTCCAGACCATCAAGTATCACGGTCATTGCATCGACTGCCCAAACCGGATCCTCATGCGCGAGGAAATCGAAAAGCCGGTCCATGTCGTCGCGCACGCACCCGGAATAAACTAGCCGGGCCATTTTTTGAGTTTGAGCTTGGGCGGTTTTTCACCGCGCATCTTGGCTTCGAAATAAGCGGCGACATCCTCGGCGGCATAACCTTCCCGCGTGCGCAAAAATTCTTTCCGCGCTTCGAGTGCCGAAGCCAGGAAATCCTGGCGCTTTTCCTGCGCCGTCACTCCCTGCTCCAGAATCTCCAGCATCAGCGCATGCGGCGAACGATCGGATTTTTCCGCCATCTGGACAATCCGGCTCTTCAATTCTTCCGGCAATTTCAGCGAGGTGGTAGACATGAACAGACTCCTGACCAAAGTGTTACTATGGTAACACCCAAAGCCGTCAAGCCGCAATAAAGCGGCAACTCACAAGCCTCATGAACGTCATCATTCTCGGAGGAGGCATCGGCGGTCTCACCACCGCCTTGTCCCTGCACGCCGCCGGCATCGCCTGCCGCGTCTACGAAGGCGTGTCGGAAATCCGCCCGCTGGGCGTAGGCATCAACCTGCTGCCGCACTCGGTGCGCGAGCTCGATGAGTTGGGCCTGCTGCCGGCGCTCGAACGCATCGCCATCCGCACCCAGGAAGTGGTCTACGCCACCAAGCGCGGCGAAATCGTCTGGCGCGAGCCGCGCGGCGAATTCGCCGGCTACCGCTGGCCGCAGTTCTCGGTGCATCGCGGGCATTTGCAGATGATGCTGCTTGAAGCGGTGCAACAGCGCCTCGGCGCGGGCGCAGTACTCACCAAACATCAGGCCGTCAACGTCACACAGGACACCGGTAGCGCCATCGTGCATTTCGCGGCGCGCGACGGTGTCACGCCTCCTGCCGTCAGCGGCGACCTGGTGATCGCCAGCGACGGCATCCACTCGGCCATCCGCGGCCTGTTCTATCCCGACGAAGGCCCGCCGAAATGGAGCCACCGCATCCTCTGGCGCGGCACCACGGTCGGCAAGCCCTTTCTCAGCGGCGCCTCGATGGTGCTGGCCGGCCACGCCTGGCAAAAATGGGTCACCTACCCGATCCGCGAACTGGGCGACGGCCTGCAACTGATCAACTGGATCGCCGAGCGCACCTTCGAATTCACCGACATGCACGCCCCGGAAGACTGGAGTCGTCCGGGCAAGCTGGAAGATTTCCTGCCTGCTTTCGAAAGCTGGGATTTCGACTGGATGCCGGTGCCCGAGATCATTCGCGGCGCGCAAAAAATCTACGAATACCCGATGAGCGACCGCGACCCGGTGCCCTCCTGGATATTCGGCCGCGTCGCGCTGCTGGGTGATGCGGCGCACGCCATGTACCCAATCGGCTCCAACGGCGCCTCGCAAGCCGTGCTCGATGCGCGCCAGCTTGCCTATGAACTCGCCAGCCACGCCGACATTGCCGCCGCGCTGGCCGCCTACGACGC
>DATAZV010000205.1:0-3995 GCA_036271855.1 Burkholderiales bacterium | reverse complement strand
TCTAGCTATGCAGTCACAAATGCAGTTCCCAGGTTAAGCCCGGGGATTTCACATCTGTCTTGCATAACCGCCTGCGCACGCTTTACGCCCAGTAATTCCGATTAACGCTCGCACCCTACGTATTACCGCGGCTGCTGGCACGTAGTTAGCCGGTGCTTATTCTCCAGGTACCGTCATCTAGCCAAGGTATTAACCTGGCCAATTTCTTCCCTGACAAAAGTGGTTTACAACCCGAAGGCCTTCTTCCCACACGCGGCATGGCTGGATCAGGGTTGCCCCCATTGTCCAAAATTCCCCACTGCTGCCTCCCGTAGGAGTCTGGGCCGTGTCTCAGTCCCAGTGTGGCTGGTCGTTCTCTCAAACCAGCTACTGATCGAAGCCTTGGTGGGCTTTTACCCCGCCAACTAGCTAATCAGACATCGGCCGCTCCAATAGTGAGAGGTCTTGCGATCCCCCTCTTTCCTCCGTAGAGAATATGCGGTATTAGCACAGCTTTCGCTGCGTTATCCCCCGCTACTGGGCACGTTCCGATGCATTACTCACCCGTTCGCCACTCGCCGCCAGGATTGCTCCCGCGCTGCCGTTCGACTTGCATGTGTAAGGCATGCCGCCAGCGTTCAATCTGAGCCAGGATCAAACTCTTCAGTTTAATCACTGTGGTGCGAACTTTCGTCCGCTACAAACTTGCGTCTGTATCGCTCAACTCAAAATCTGACAGAGATTTTTCACATATTGCTATGCAAACAATCTTGTTTCTTTCAAGTATGAGCATTTTATTGCTATGTGCTATTCCGGTTCGGATCTAGGTTTGCACCGTGATCCAAGGCCCGGAGAGCCCGCAACCAAACGCCCACACTTATCGGCTGTTAATTTTTAAAGAGCAGTGCTGCCTTGACTTCATTTTCCCTTCGCGTCACACCTTGTTTCTGGTGTTTCGCGCCGTTCAAATTAATCAGCAGCGAAGAAGCGGAATTATGATTTGTTTCCAACTTCCTGTCAACACTTTGATCAAACTTTTTTAAGAAATTTTTTCGCGGTGCTGTTTCTTTTCGCCTCTCAAACCACGCTGCGCTGCCCTGCTTTGCGCTCGTTTTGTTTGGTTAACGTCAAGAGGCGCGACTATAACAGGTTAAAAAGCGCAGTGTCAAATCTTTGATGACGATTTGATGAAGATTTATGCCCCACAAATTGCCCTTTGAGCAAAATCAGGGGCTTAGCCGAGGTTTTGGCGGCGGCGCATGAATCGGGCGAGAGGGCAGGCCCGGCAAGCAGCGACCGGCGATGGCCTGCCACCGCGCCAGAGAGACAAGGCGCCCTCTGCGGGCCATGCGAAGCTACTGGTTCTTGAACGCCGGAGCGCGTTTTTCCAGGAAGGCGCGCATGCCCTCTTTCTGGTCTTCGGTAGCGAACATGGCGTGAAACGCGCGCCGCTCGAACAACAGGCCTTCGGAGAGCGGCGCCTCGTAGGCGCGGTTGATCGCCTCCTTGGCAGCCATCACCGAGGGCAGGGAAAAGGCGGCTATCGCCTGGGCGGCGGCCACCGCCTCCTCCACCAGTTTGTCCGGCGCGACGATGCGCGACGCCAGGCCCGCCCGCTCGGCCTCGGCGGCGTCCATCATGCGGCCGGTGAGGATCAGGTCCATTGCCTTGGCCTTGCCCACGGCGCGCGGCAGGCGCTGGGTGCCGCCGGCGCCCGGAATGATGCCCAGCTTGATCTCCGGCTGGCCGAATTTGGCGTTGTCGGCGGCGATCATGATGTCGCACAGCATCGCCAGTTCGCAGCCGCCGCCCAGGGCGTAGCCGGCTACCGCGGCGATCAGCGGCTTGCGCAGGCGCCGCAGCGCTTCCCAGTTATGGGCGATGTATTCGCCCTTGTAGACGTCCATGTAGCTCATGTTCGCCATGGCGGCGATGTCGGCGCCGGCGGCAAACGCCTTCTCGCTGCCGGTGATGACCATCGCGCCGATCGCCTCGTCGGCATCGAACGCCTGCAGGGCGGCGCCCAGCTCGTTGATCAGGCCGTCGTTCAGCGCATTGAGCTGTTTCGGACGGTTCAGGGTCACCAGCCCGACCTTGCCGCGGGTTTCGGTGAGGATGTATTCGTAGGCCATGCCGGTCTCCGTGGAGGAAATATGCCGCGCCGGCATGCGCACCGGCGACGGGACTAAAGCAAAGTCTTGGTCTGCACCACGCGAAAACGCCCGGTGACGAAGGCGGCGTCGGTCAGGGTGACATTGCCGGAAGGATTCATGCCGGAGAGGTGGAAGTCGGAGAACGCCACGCTGGAGCCGGGGAAGACCTCGCCGGTGAAGTTCACGCACAGGGTGGTGCCGGTGGCGCCAAAAGCCTCTTCGGCCGCCGCGCACACGCCGGCGTCCAGGCTGTAGAGGGAGGCGATGGCGGCGCCTTTTTCGCGCGCCAGGGCGGCCGCGCGGGTCAGCGCCTCGGCGATGGTTTCGCACTCGACCAGGAAAACGATCGGCCCGAACCACTCGTGCATGTAGGAATCGGCGTGGTCGGCGCGCACCCGCACCACCAGCGGGCTGCGGAAATAACCGTCCGGGTACATCGGGTGGATCAGCGGCTGCGACTCCACCACCACTTCGCCGAACATGGCGGCGCCGTCGATGCGGGCGTCGAAATCGTGGCGCGGCAGCGCGCCCATGGCGTCGCAGGCGGCGCCGGCGTCATTGGTGAAGCGCTGGAAGGACTGCGTCAGGCGCTCGTCGAATTCTTCGGTGGTGACCCCGCCGGCCGGCGTCTGCACCCCCAGCGCCGAGGTGAAAATCACCCGCGGCGACAGGCAGGTGCGCCCGCCGGCGCGCGCCACCGACTGCACCAGGTGTTTCAGCAGGCCCGGCAGGTCGGCGGTGCCGTCGACCACCACCGGGTTGACCGCGGCGGTGGCGCAATGCACCAGCTTGCCCTGGGCGCTATCCAGCAGCCAGGCGGCAAAATCCGGATTGCCGGTGTAGTCGACAATCTTGATTTCCGGGCGGCTCAGCACCGCCTGGGTGATCGGCCGCACTTCGTCGTCCACCACCAGCATCACCAGGTCGGGGTCGTAGCCAGCATCTTTCAGGACATGGCGCATCACGCCGACGGTGATCGCCAGCGGCAGCACGGCATGCGGATGGGGCTTGACCAGCACCGCGTTGCCGGCCATCAGGCTGGCGAACATGCCGGGGTAGGCGCTCCAGTTGGGCTGGGTGGAACAGCCGATGGTCAGCGACACCCCGCGCCCGACCACCCGGAAGGTTTTCCTGATGCGCACCGCCTCCGACCCCTCGCCGCGCTCCCACAGGGCCTCGGCGGGGATGCTTTTCAGCTCGTTGTAGGTCAGGGTCAGTGCTTCCAGGCCGCGCTCCTGGGCGTGCGGGCCGCCGGAGGTAAAAGCCAGCTCGAACGGCAGGCCGGTGGTGTGCATGGTGGCCTGCGCCAGCTCGAAGCTGCGCGTATTGAGCTGATGCAGGATCTCCAGCAGCACGCCGGCGCGGGCGTCGGGCTCGACCCGGCTCCAGTTCTCGCCGGCGCGGTGCGCCGCCGGCATGATCGCCGCCAGGTTGGTCTTCGGGTACTGGATGCCCAGCTCGAAGCCGTAAGGCGAGACCTCGCGGCCGATGCGGTCGCCCACCCCGGGCTGGTCGAGGTAGAAATACGAATCGCAGTAGTTGGTAAAGGCCTGGCGCCCTTCGGCGGCCAGCACCTCGTTGTAATCGGCGGGCTTGTCCGGCCAGGCGCTGAAAGCGCCGCGGGTCGCTGTCGCGGCCAGCGCAAGTTCCAGCAGGGCCTTGTGGCGCTCGAAAAGTTCGTTGGACATGCACTCCTCCGGCTTGATGCGGGCGGCGCATCTTGTGTGTTTCCGCGCCTCGCCCACTGCGATCAGTTACGTGAGGCCCGCCGCAGCCTTGCGGCTGCGGCAGGTTCGGGCAAATTCTAGCAGGCCGCCCGCGGTTTCCCGCGCCTGTTTGCGCGGGCGGCGGCATCTTTTCGCC
>DATAZV010000204.1:0-5106 GCA_036271855.1 Burkholderiales bacterium | reverse complement strand
ATGTCTCGCGCTATGGCGACAAGCTTTCCGGCGGCAAGCTCAACTGGAAGGTGGAGCCGAAGGAAAGCGTGAGCGGGCGTACGGTGCTGGTGATCGACGACATCCTGGACGAAGGCGAGACCATGGCGGCGATCCGCCAGCGGGTGCTGTCCCTGGGCGCCACCGCCTGCTATGCGGCGGTGTTCTGTGAAAAGCAGCTCAACAAGGCGAAGCCGACCAAGCCCGATTTTCTCGGCGTCATGGTGCCGAACCGCTATGTCTTCGGCTACGGCATGGACGCTGCCGGCCTGTGGCGCAACCTGCCCGCCGTGTACGCGTTGAAGGGGTCCTAGGGCTCATGTACGCAATCATCGGCGGTACCGGGCTGGACCGGCTGGCGGACCTGGAAGTGGTGCGCCGCGAGGTCATGCGCACGCCCTATGGAGAACCTTCGAGCGCTTTTACTTTCGGCAAGCTGAAGGGCAACGACGTGGTGTTTCTGGCGCGCCACGGCCATGGCCACACGATTCCTCCGCATCGCATCAACTACCGCGCCAACCTGTGGGCCTTGAGCGAGGCCAAGGTCGAGGGCGTGGTGGCGATTGCCTCGGTCGGCTCGATCCGCGCAACGCTCAATCCGGGCGACCTGCTGGCGCCGGACCAGATCATCGACTACACCCATGGCCGTGGTCACACCTATTTCGACGGTACCGGCGCGCCGGTGACCCACATCGACTTCACCTGGCCGTATTCGCCGTCGATGCGCGAGCGCCTGCTGGCCGCCGCCAAGACGGCCGGCGAGACGCTGCAGGACGGCGCGGTTTATGGGGCGACGCAGGGTCCGCGACTGGAAACCGCGGCGGAGATCCGCCGGATGGAGCGGGACGGCTGCGACCTGGTCGGCATGACCGGCATGCCAGAGGCCGCCTTGGCGCGCGAACTGGGGCTGCCCTATGCCTGCCTGGCGGTGGTGGTCAACCATGCCGCCGGCCTGGGCGACAGCAAGCAGATGATTTCGGTCGAGCATCTCGACGAGATGGCGCGCAAGGCGATGGCCAGCGTATACCGCATCCTGGAAGCTCTTGTGGCGCTGCCGGGGCCGGCAGCGGCGGCAAAGGCATAGCGACCATAGTGAGACCCGCATGATCCGCGAGATTCTGAAGATGGGCATGCCCAGCCTGTTCGAGCCTTCGGCCAAGGTGGAGGCGTTCGGCACGCCGGAGCTGCTGGCGCTGATTGCCGACATGGAAGATACGATGAAGGCGGCCAACGGCGCCGGCATCGCGGCGCCGCAGATCGGCGTCAACCTGCAGGCGGTGATTTTCGGCTCCGACGAGCTCAATCCGCGTTATCCCGATGCCCCAGTGGTGCCGCGCACCACCCTGATCAACCCGGTGATCGAGGCGCTGGACGGCGAGAAGGAGGAGGGTTGGGAGGGTTGCCTGTCGGTGCCGGGCATGCGCGGCGTGGTGCCGCGATTCCTGCGCATCCGCTATACCGGCTTCGATGAATACGGCAACCCGATCGACCGTGAGGCCGAGGGCTTCCACGCGCGGGTGGTGCAGCACGAGTGCGACCACCTGTGGGGCATCCTGTACCCGATGCGTATCGAAGACATGAGCCGCTTCGGCTATACCTCGGTGCTGTTTCCCGAGATGGACGACGCCGACGATTAGCGCGTCCTCCGGGCTTGGTGTTTAATGGCGCTGCCGGCAAGACACCAACAAGGAGACAAGCATGCGCTGGAAGCAAAGGCCGCAAGGCTCGAACTGGGGCGACTTTGGCGCCGACGACCAGCTCGGCCGCCTTAACCTGCTGACGCCCGAACGGGTGCGCCGCGCCGCACTGGAAATCCGCGAGGGCCGCACTTTCTGCCTGTCGATTCCCCTCGACTACCCCGGCGGCAACCAGCTCAATGTGCGCCGCTTCGCGCCGGCGCTGAAACCCACTTTTCGCGACGGCAAGCCTTTCGTCAATTTCCCGATCGAGCGCCTGGACGCCCGCAATACCGACATCATCAGCGACGATGCCGTGCTGATGTTCCTGCAATACTCGACGCAGATCGATTCCTTCGCCCACGTCGGCGCTTGGTTCGACGCCGACGGCGACGGCGTCGACGAAAAGGTCTACTACAACGGCTATCGTGGCGACATCGACATCTGCGGGCCGAAGCGTTATGACGCGCTGGATGCCGGCGGCGCCGAGCACGATTGCGGCGAACACGGTGGGGCGCGCGAACTCGGCATCGAGCATTTCGCCGTCCAGGGCATGCAGGGGCGCGGGGTGATGGTGAACCTGCGCGCGCACTGCGGCGACGCGCGGGTGGGCGTCGGCTACGAGCAGCTGATGCGCATCCTGGAGGCCGACAAGGTGGAAGTGGAGGAGGGCGACATCCTGCTCTTCTACACCGGCTTTTCCGACCTCATCATGGGCATGAACAAGCAGCCGGATATGCAGGTGCTGGACCATGCCTGCGCCTGTCTCGACGGGCGCGACGAAAAGCTGCTGCAGTGGATCACCGACAGCGGCACGGCGGCAATATTTGCCGACAACTATGCGGTGGAGCAGTATCCGGCGCGGCCGATGGAAGGCCGGCGGCCTGCGCTGCCCTTGCACCAGCATTGCCTGTTCAAGCTGGGCGTGCCGCTAGGCGAGATTTTCTGGCTCAAGGAACTGGCGGACTGGCTGCGGGCGAACCAGCGCTATCGCTGCTTTCTCACCGCGCCGCCCTTGCGTTTGCCAGGTGCGGTCGGCTCGCCGGCGACGCCGATCGCCACCGTCTAGGCGGTTACAAAGGGGCGGCCCAAACGCGCGGGCAGCTGGGGCAAGCGGTAAAATCACGCTATGTCATTCAATTCCAGCCCTGCCGCCAGCGCGGTCTACGATGCGGGCTGCCGCGACTGTCCGCGACTGGCCGGCTTTCTCGACCGGGTCAAGGCCGCCAACCCGACGTATTTCTGCAAGCCGGTGCCGCCATTCGGCGCCGCCGATGCGCCGCTGGTGATCGTCGGCCTGGCGCCGGGCATGCACGGCGCCAATCGCACCGGACGGCCTTTTACCGGCGACTACGCGGGCTACCTGCTCTACGACACGCTGAGGAAGTACGGCTTTGCCCGCGGCTCGTTTTCCCCCGACGGCGATGATGACCTCGAACTCACCGGCTGCCGCATCAGCAACGCGGTGAAATGCCTGCCGCCGGACAACAAGCCCGAGCCTTCCGAGATCAAGGTCTGCAACCATTACCTGGGGGCCGATCTGGCGCAGCCCGGCGCCAAGGTATTGCTGGCGCTCGGGACCATTGCCCACGGCGCCATCCTGACCGCGCTGGGGATGAAGAAATCCGCCTTCGGCTTCAAGCACGGGGTGGCTTATCCGCTATCCGGCGGCGTGCACTTGCTCGACAGCTATCACTGCAGCCGCTACAACACCAACACCCGGCGCCTGACCACCGAGATGTTCGAGACGGTGTTCGCCCGGGCGCGTGAACTGGTGGACGCGTGAATTCTGGCGCCAGCGACAATGTGGCGGGGTATCTTGTGAACCCGTCCGATCCGCAAGCGCCCGAGGAGCCGAAGGCGGCGGAAACGGCTGCACCGGCCGCGCAAACGCCGCTGGTCGATGTGCCGCCGCCGGCCTTCGACGTGCAGGAATTCCTGAAAAACTGCCCGAGCCTGCCGGGGGTCTATCGCCACATCAACGCCGCCGGCGAGGTGCTTTACGTCGGCAAGGCGCGTGACCTGAAAAAGCGCGTTTCCTCCTACTTCCAGAAAACCCAGGCCTCGCCGCGCATCGCCCACATGGTGGGCCAGGTGGCCAAGGTGGAAGTGACGATCACCCGCTCCGAAGCGGAAGCGTTGCTGCTGGAAAACAACCTGATCAAGGAACTGGCGCCGCGCTACAACATCCTGTTTCGCGACGACAAGTCCTACCCCTACCTGATGATCACCGGGCATGCCTATCCGCAGATCCGCTTTTACCGCGGCGGACTGGACAAGAAAAACCAGTTCTTCGGGCCATTTCCGAATGCCTGGGCGGTGCGCGAAAGCATACAAATACTGCAAAAGGTCTTTCACCTGCGCACCTGCGATGACACTGTGTTCGCCAACCGCTCGCGGCCCTGTCTGCTGCACCAGATCGAGCGTTGCAGCGCGCCCTGCGTCAAGGCGGTGAGCGCCGAGGACTATGCGCGCGACGTGCGCGATGCCGCGCGCTTTTTGTCCGGCAAGTCGCAGGAGGTACTGTCCGAGCTGCAGGGCAAGATGGAAGCGGCGGCGACGCAATTGCAGTTCGAGCAGGCGGCCACCATCCGCGACCGCATCGGCTCGCTGTCGCGCGTGCTGCAAAGCCAGTCGGCCGAAGCCGGCAACGACAGCGACGTCGACATGATCGTGGCGCTGACGCGCGGCGGCTATGCCTGCGTCAATCTGGCGATGGTGCGCGGCGGGCGCCACCTCGGCGACAAGCAGTTCTTCCCCCAGCATGTGGAGGATGCGACGCCGGCCGACGTGCTGACGGCCTTCATGGTCCAGCACTACCCCGGCCGCTTTATTCCACCGACCCTGGTGATCAATCACGACCTCGAAGACGTCGAGGAACTGGCCGATGCCCTATCCAGCGACGCCGGGCGCAAGGTCACGGTGGTGCGCTTTCCGCAGGAACAGCGCCGCCTGTGGCTGCAAATGGCGGAAAAGGGCGCCGAGCTGGCGCTGGAGCGCTTGCTTTCCGAGCGCGGCACGGCGCAGGTACGTACGCGCATGCTGGCCGATCTGCTGGGGCTGGAACAGCCGGAGGGAGGCTTTGAAGCCTTGCGCATCGAATGTTTCGATATCAGCCACACCATGGGTGAGGCGACGCAAGCCTCTTGCGTGGTGTACCACCATCACAAGATGCAAAGCAGCGATTACCGCCGCTACAACATCACCGGCATCACGCCCGGCGACGATTACGCGGCGATGCGCCAGGTGCTGACGCGGCGCTACGAGAAGGTGGCGGGCGGCGAGGGCGTGGCGCCCGACCTGGTGCTGATCGACGGCGGCAAGGGCCAGGTGGAGATCGCGCGCCAGGTACTGGCCGAGGTGGGCCTGAGTTCGCCGCTGCTGGTTGGCGTGGCCAAGGGCGAGGAGCGCA
>DATAZV010000203.1:0-3923 GCA_036271855.1 Burkholderiales bacterium | reverse complement strand
CAGGGCGTTGCCCGGCATCTTTTTCGCCTGCGTCTTCGCCTCCACCGCGCGCGCGGCAACCTGGTGCGAGCTGGTGCGCACCCCCGCCGGCACCTGCACCGCGCCGACCGACAGGGTGGTCAGCGGAAAAAATTGCGGCGCGCCGCTGCGGTCGGTGGAAGAAAACCCCTCGCGCGCGATGTCGTCGGCGGAAAACAATTCCATCCGCTCGGCCGCGAAGCGCGCCAGCGCGTCGTTGATGCGCGACTCCCAGTCCTCGCTCTGGAACACCACGATCAGGTCGTCGCCGCCGACGTGGCCCACCAGGTCGCCCTGCGGATCGGCCACCGCGCCCAGGAGGCGCCCCACCAGCTGGATCATGTCGTCGCCGCGGCGGTAACCATACAGGTCGTTGAAGGGCTTGAAGTTGTCGAGGTCGGCATGGCACACGCAAAATGCCAGCTCGCTGTCGAGCAGGCGCTCGATGTGCTGGGTGATCGGCACGTTGCCCGGCAGCAGGGTCAGCGGGTTGGCATAGCGCGCCGCCTTCACCTGCAATTCGGAAAGCTCGCGCAGCAGGGTCTGGCCGGAACACACGCCGACGTACAGGCCGTCCTGCGTGACGATAAACCCCTCGGCCAGATCGTGGCCGGCGCTGCCTTCGGAGAGGCGCCAGCCGATCTCCTGGATGCCGGCGGTATGCTCGACCACCAGCGGCCCCGGGTTCATCAGCGCGGTGCACGACTTGTTGCCATAGAGCTCGCGGCGATACGGCCGGGCGAAGCGGTCGATCAGCGAAAAGCGTGAGATCAGGCCGATCGGCTTGCTGTTTTCCACCACCGGCAGGGCATGCGCGGCGGCGTCGCGGGCAAAGCGCTCATATACCTGCTGCCCGGTGTGGCGCGGCGAAATCGGCTCGATCCGCGCCGCCAGCTGGAACGCCGTCACCCCCATGTCGCTCAAGCCCTCGGGGTACAGGCGCGCGCGCCGCGCCGTCGCGGCCAGGTGCGCGCCGGCCTCGCGCGCAGGAATTCGCGCCGGCCGCGCCAGGTAATAGCCCTGCGCGTAAGTCACCTTGAGGTCGCGGATCACCCGCAGCTCGCCCTCGGTCTCGATGCCTTCGGCCACCAGCTGGCTTTGCGCAGCCAGCGCGATGTCCTGGATCGCGCGCAGGAACTGGCGCTTCAGCGGGTCGCTGTCGATGCCGGTGATGAAATGCTTGTCGATCTTCACGATCTCCGGCGCCAGTTCCTTCCACAGGCGCAGGCTGGAAAAGCCTTCGCCGAGGTCGTCCAGCGCGATCGCTAGCCCCAAAGCGCGCAACTCGCCCGCCACCTGGCGCATGCGCTCGTGGTCGTGGATCTTGTCACCCTCGGTGAACTCGATGACGATGCGTTCCGGCGTCAGGCCGTAGCGCGCGGCGCGCCGGGCGAAACCGAGAAAGGCTTCGGTATGGCGCGTCGCCAGCGCCGGTGAGGCGTTCAGGAACAGGCGCCCCGGCAGCTCCAGTTCGCCGAAGGTGCGCACCGCCGTCATCAGCGCCGCCAGTTCCACCCGCGCCCGGCCGCCGTTGGCGCGCGCATGGGCGAACAGCCCTGCCGGTTCATGCAGCGGCGTGCCCTCGGGCCCGCGGATCAGCGCCTCATAGCCTTCGATGCTGCCGCTGGAGGCGCGCATGATCGGCTGGAACACCGCATGCAGCGCCGGCAGCAATTCGGCGTCGACGACGGGCGCAAGGGGCGGCGAAAGGGTCACGGAAGGTTGGGCACGGCATGTTGGTGGCAGCGGAACCGCGTAGTAAGCCAGCCGCAAATGACCCGGGCGTGACATTCCAGGGGAGCAAATAAAAGCCCCGGTCGCGAAACGCGCCGGGGCTTTGCGGATTCGAGCCGCCTGCTGCTAGAACTTCGCTTCCAGCCCGATCGAAGTAAGGGCCGGACGTGCTTCGCCGGTGGCGCCCGGGTTGGTGAAGTTATTGGTCTGCTGGCCCACCTTGCCGAAGCTCTGGTAGTCGAAGCGGATGGCGAAAGTCTTGTTGATGTTGTAATCGGCGCCCAGGCCCAGTGTCGGGTTGAGGGCGCGCGCGCTGCCGCCGGTGCCGGCCGGATAGCTGACCCCGTCGCCGGTGAAGCTGTATTCGCTGCGCAGCCACGCCAGGCCGGCCAGCGCATGCACCGAAAAATACTGATTGATCGGCCAGGTGCCGACGCCGGCCAGGCTCCAGGCCGAAAGCTTGTTGGTGCTCATGCCGTTGCCGGCCGGCGGCAGGCCATAAGTGACGTTGTATTTTCCAAGATCCGCATAGTCCAGTTCCAGGCCCCAGTTGGGGGTGAACTGCGCACCGCCGTAGGCCTTCCACGCGGTGCTGCCGTCGACGCCGATGGTGGTGGAGGCGCCGGAGCGCAGGTCCGCATAGTCGCCCACGTTCGGGCTGGCATTGACATGGCCGACACCGGCGCCGAGATACCAGCGGGTGTCGGCCAGGGATTGGGCCAGGGATTGGGTCATCGATTGCGCGTGCGCCGCGTTGCTCAAACCAAGGCCGGCGGCGCCTGCCGCCTGCAGGGCGAACAGGGCGGCGCGGGGGAAAAGCTTATTCATGATGCGAACTCCTGGATGCTTGGTCGTATCGACCGATATGGGCCGGCCGGCCGAGCGCAGCCCGTAGGCGTCACGCGGGCTGCGCAGTCCGTTGCCGACCCGGGGTGCCGGCCGGAAAACCGGAGCGGTGCCGTACGGGTCTGTGCGTAGGACGACGCCGACCCGGCAGAAAATTCACGGCGTTACAAAGCGTTACATCGGTTACACAAACGCGCCCCCCGCGCTGGCTGGCCCGAAAGAAAAACGCGCGCCGATCAGGGCGCGCGTTTATCGCTGCGGCAGCTGCTTAACGGATGTTAATGTGCAAAATGGGCGCGCGGGTCATAGTGGCCGGCCTGCGCCAACTCCTCCAGTTCCTTATACAAGGCCTTCTCGCGCTCGCCCGGCTTGGGCGGCACCACGATCTGCACCACCGCATAGAGGTCGCCCGCTTCGGCGCCCTTGCCCGCATAGGGCAGGCCCTTGCCCGCCAGGCGCAGCTTCTGGCCGGAGCTTGCTCCCGCTTTTACGTTGAGCTGCACCACGCCGCCCAGGGTCGGCAATTCCACCTGCGCGCCCAGCACCGCCTCGGAGGGCGTCAGCGGCAGGTCGATGCTCAGGTCATGGCCTTCGACGCGAAACAGCGCATGCGGCGCCAGCTCGATCTCCAGGTACAGGTCGCCCGCCGGTGCCCCGCCCGCGCCCGGGCCGCCCTTGCCGCGCACCCGCAGGCGCTCACCGCCGGTGGCGCCCTTGGGCACCCGCACGGTCACCGGTCGCGGCGCGCCGTCGGCGCCGGCCAGGTTCAAGCTCAGTTCGGTGCCTTTAGCCGCATCCTCCAGGCTAATGCGCACTCGCGCCTCGTAATCGGCCCCGGGCATGGCGAAACCCGCGCCCGTTTGCGCGCCGCGCGCCCGCCCGCCGCGCCCGCCACCCAGGCCGAGTTGCTCGAACAGCTCGGACAAATCGGCGAAATCCTCGAAGTGCATTCCGCCGGCGCCGGCATTGCCGCCGCGCCCGCCCATGCCGGCAAAACCCTGCCAGTCCGGCGGCGGATTGAATTCCGCGCCCGGCTGATGGCGGCCCAGGTTGTCGTAAGCGGCGCGCTTTTCCGCGTCCTTCAAGGTGGCATACGCCTCGCCGATTTCCTTGAAGCGCGTTTCGGCATCCTTCGCCTTGGAGACGTCGGGGTGATACTTGCGTGCCAGCTTGCGATAGGCCTTTTTGATGTCCTCCACGCCGGCGTCGCGCGCCACGCCGAGGATCTCGTAATAGTCCTTGTATTTCATTGAGGCTAGATGTGGGCGGCGGGCGTGATTTCAAAGCCCCCGATGAGCCCAGGGGCGGCCGCTTCAGCCGCCGGC
>DATAZV010000202.1:0-7041 GCA_036271855.1 Burkholderiales bacterium | reverse complement strand
CGATGATGAAGGCGAAGGCGACGGTGTAGGCGTTGAACAGGTGCGCCTTGATCGCCTTGTTGAACAGCAGCCCCAGCACCGCCAGCGGGATGAAGGCAATGGTGAGGTTCAGCGCAAACCGGTTGGCCAGGCGCTGGCGCCCCAGGCCGGTGAGCACATTGGTGAAGCGGGTACGGTATTCCCACACCACCGCCAGGATCGCCGCGCCCTGGATCACGATTTCGAACAGCTTGGCCTTGTCGCCCGTGAAGCCCACCAGCTGGCCGGCCAAGATCAGGTGGCCGGTGGAGGAGACGGGAAGGAATTCGGTCAGGCCTTCGACCACGCCGAGCAAGGCGGCTTTGAGCAGGAGCAGGGTATCCATGGGCAGGCATTTTACCCGCGAGCGCCGCGGCGCGGCCGCAAATTACCCGTCCTGGTCCGTCACCGCCAGGGTGATGGTCAAGCGATTGCGGTCGTCTTCGCGGGTGTAGCGCGCGGCCTGCGCCAGTTGCGCCACCAGGAACACGCCGAGCCCGCCGATCGGCCGGCCGGTAATGGTCGCCGTCACCGAGGAGACATAGCCGGCCTGCAATCGCTCCAGCGGATTGTAGGCGGAGGCGGCGTCCTCATAACAAAGCTCGACCGCCCGGCCGGCGCCGGAGAGGCCGACCCAGATCGGCCGGTCGCATTCGCCGCCATAGCCGTGCAGCGCGCTGTTGGTGAACAGTTCCTCGACGATCAGGTTCAGGCGCAGCGCGGTGTCGCGCGGCAGCGCGCGCAGCATGCAGTACTCCTCGATGAATACCGTCACCGCCGCCAGGTGGTTCAGGCGGGCGGTGAATTGATGGCTACGGTCGGCGAGCACGGGGCAATGGGCAGGTTAGGCTTGCGGCGGAGAACCGGCGGCGAATTCAGGTATGCTGGACAGGTATTCTATGCCAGCGCGCGCCTCGCATCGGGTCGCGGCCAGCGGCAATAACAAGGAGCCCCAGGGATGAAACTCCGTCTTTTGCGCCATACCGTCATCGCCCTCGGCATTTTGGCCGCGGGTGTCGTTCACGCCGCCGAGATCGGCCAGATCAAGATCGTCAAGGGACAGGTCAGCATCGAGCGCGCCGGCCAGACCCTGGCCGCCACCCCCGGCCTGCGCCTGCAGGCAGCCGACGTGGTGAAAACCGGCGCCGACGGCTCGGTGGGCATCACCATGACCGACAATTCGCTGCTCTCCGCCGGCCCCAAGAGCGTGCTCTCGCTGGACCAGTATGCCTTCGATACCACCACCTACCAGGGCAAGTTCGATTCCACCCTGAAGCAGGGAACGCTGGCCGTAGTCTCGGGCAAGATCGCCAAGCAGTCGCCGGAGTCGATGACTGTGCGCACCCCCGCCACCATCCTCGGCGTGCGCGGCACCGAATTCGTGGTCAGCGCCGATCCGCCGGCCGGGCGCTAGGCGATGCGCGCCCTTTTCACGGCAGCGCTGGCGCTGCTGCTGGCCGCCTGCGCGCAGCCCGGGCCGGCCAGCCGCGACACCATCGTCCTGCTGCCTGAACAGAATGGCCGCCACACCGCGGTGATCGTCAACAGCGGCGGCCAGCAGGTAACCCTGGACCACCCTTATGCCGGCGCCCGCAGCGGCGGCCCGGTGCAGGCCTATGAGTCGAGCGCCGCCGACGTGCAGGGGATTTTCGGCGCGGCCCTGGCCGCCCAGCCGGCGCGCCCGCGCTCCTTCCAGCTCTATTTCATCGAAGGCAGCGACACCTTCACCGACGAAACCCGCCGCACCGTCGAGCAGATATTCGGCGAGATCGCCAGGCGCCCGGCGCCGGAGATCGCGGTGGTCGGCCATACCGACCGCGTCGGCAGCGACCAGTCCAATGACGCCCTCTCGCTCAAACGCGCCGAGTTCGTGCGCGGCGAGCTGATCAAGCGCGGCCTCGCGCCGGACGGCATCCAGGCCAGCGGGCGCGGCGAGCGCGAGCCTATCGTGCCCACCGCCGACGGCGTCTCCGAGCCGCGCAACCGGCGCGTGGAGATCATCGTCCGCTGATCCGGCCATGGCTGCGGGCGGCCGGTTCATCGCGCCGCCCCCGGCCCGCGCCAGCGCAACACCAGCAGGGTCAGGTCGTCGGCCGGTTCCACCGGCCCGGTGAAGGCGGCGACATCGGCCTGCACCGCCGCCAGCACCTGCTCGCAGCCCTGGCCTGCTTGCGCGCATTGCTCGAGCACCTTTTGCAGGCGCGTGCCGCCGTAGAGTTCACCGGCGGCGGTTTGCGCTTCGGTCACGCCGTCGGTAATCAGGCAAAGCATCTCGCCCGCCGCGAGCGTGTGGGAGGCGCCAATGTAGGCGAAGTCATCGATCACGCATAAGGGCGGGCCGTCGCCGTCGGCCAGGCGCCGCAGTTGCTCGCTGCCCGGGCGCAGCACGTAGGGATTGTCATGCCCGGCATTGCAGTAGGCGACTTCGCCGCTGGCCAGGTCGAGGATGCCGGCGAACACCGTGACGAACATCGACTCCGGGTTTTCCCGCGACACTTCGCGGTTGGCCTGGGTCATGCGCGTACCGGCGGGGTCGTCTCTGGCCGCGCCGCGCAGGCCCACGCTCTTGCACAGGGCCTTGCTCACCGCCATGAACATGCTGGCGCCCAGGCCTTTGCCGGAGACGTCGCCGATCAGGAACAGCAGGCGGTCGGCATCGAGCATGTAGAAGTCGTAGAGGTCGCCGCCGACCTCGCGCGCCGGGGTCATGCTGGCGGCCAGCTCGATGCGCGCCTCGCCGGCGAGCGCGTCGGCGCGCGGCAGGATGGCGGTCTGGATGCGCTGCGCCGCCTGCAGTTCGCCATCGACGCGGGCGGCATGCTCGCGCTGCGCCTGCACCTCCAGTTCCAGCGCACGCCTGCGCCGTGTCGCTTCGGAAAGCGAAGAGGCGAGCAGCGCGCCGAACAGCAGCAGCAGGCCCATGGCAGGGGTGGCGGCGTCCAGCAGCAGGCGCGCCCACAGGTAGGCGCCGAAGCCCCCGGCGAGCAAGGCGGCGATGCAGGCGCCGCCGGCGACAAGCGCCAGGCGCGGCGTCAGCGCCGGCACCAGGACGATCAGCAACATCCCCAGCAGCAGCAGGGCAGCGAACTCGGCCTGCGCTGCCCATTCGGGGCGGGTCAGCCAGGTGGAGTCGAACAGGTTCTCCAGCAACTGGGCGTGAATCTCGATGCCCGGCATGCGCACGCCGATCGGCGTGGCCTGGTTGTCGAGCAGGCCCAGGCCGGTGGCGCCGATCAGTACCAATTTGTGCGCCAGGCGCTCCGCCGGCACCCGCCCTGCCAGCACATCGGAGGCGGAGACCAGGCGGCGTGAATCGCGCGGCGAGAAATGCACCCACGCCACGCCGTCGGCGGCCGTCGGTATGGTCAGGTCGGCGATGCCGATGGACCGCAACTTCGCCCCCTGCGCGCCCAGGACGAAGCCCCGCATGCCGGTGGCCACGCGCAGCATTTCCATGGAGAGCGCCGGCGCCAGGGTGCCGTCAACGCTGGCCACCAGGGGCACGCTGCGCACCACCCCGCTGTCGGTGTCGGGGGCGGAGAGCAGGCCGTGGCCGGGCGCGGCGCGGTCCAGTTCATCCAGGCTGGTCATCACCCCGGCGTATTGCCGCAAACCGAGTTGCAGACCCGGCCCCGAATCGCCGCCCCTGACGCGCATCGGCACGGCGCGCAGGGTGCGCCCGGTCGCCTCCGGCATGCCGGCAATCCCCAGCACCACCGGCGCGCCCGCCAGCGCCTGCGCCAGCACGGCGTCGTTGTCCGGCAGGGCAGCGATGCGCCGCGCCAGGTCGGCGTCCACCGGCAGGCCACCCAGCAGGTGCGCGGGCGACATGCGGTCCGGCTCGGGCATCAGCACGTCGATGCCGATCGCCGCCGGCTGCGCTCGGTTGATCGCCTTTACCAGGTCGGCCATCACGGTGCGCGGCCACGGCCACTGGCCGAGTTCGGCCAGGCTCTTTTCGTCGATCGCCACCACGATCGCCGGCATCGAGCCGACCTGGCGCGGCGCCGCCACCTGGTAGCTGTCGAACCACGCAAGCTGGATGCGCCGCTGCCAGTTCGAGCCGCCGGCCGCCAGCACCAGCAGCAGGGCCAGCACCGCCACCCCGGCCACGCGCTCGCGCCCAAGCAGGCCGCGCCACCCGCGCGCCGGCACCTGCGCCTCAGGCACGCGCGGCGCGCCTCACGCGCCCTGCCTCATAGCTCGATCACCAGGCCGTCGTAGGCCGCCGTCACCCGCAGGGGCGCGCCGGCGCGCGAGATTTCCTCGTAGCGCCGGGTGTCTGCCAGCACGCCGTCGATGGCGGCATCACCGAAGGCGGGCTCGTGGTGGAACATGCACAGGTGCCTGACGCCCGCCATCTGGCACAGCTCGACCCCGACGATGTTGCTCGAGTGCCCCCAGTCGGCCTTCACCGAGATCGCCTCGGCGAGCGAATACATGGCGTCGAACACCACCAGGTCGGCGCCCCTGAAGAATTCGACGAAGCCCTGGGTCAGTGCGACGTCGTCGAGCTTGTGCTCCGAGTCGGTGGTGTAGATCAAGGTCTTGCCTGGCGCGCCGGCCTGTTCGCCCAGTTGCTCGAACCTGTAGCCGTAAGAGTCACCGGCGTGCTGCTGCTTTTTCGCCGTCACTCTCAGGCCCGCCGCCTCGACCGGCACGCCAGGGGTCATCTGCACGAACTCGATGCCGGCACCGAAATAGGAAAACGGCACCGGGAAGGAAGGATTGTCCTGCTGGCGCACCAGGGCTTCGCGCAGGCGCTCGTGGCAGCCGTAGATGACCAGGCGGTTGCCCGGAATGTAGGCCGGCGTAAAGAAGGGCAGGCCCATGATGTGGTCCCAGTGCAGGTGGGACATGAACACATGGTAGGTCTGCGGCTGGCCCGGCCCGTGGCGCCCGATCATCGCTTCGCCGAAAGGCCGCAGGCCGCTGCCCATGTCGCACAGCACGTACTCCGGGCCGCCGGTCTCGATCTCGACGCAGGAACTGTGGCCGCCGTAGGTGCCGACCTCGTGGAACGGCCGCGATTCGAGATAGGCCTCGATCGCCGCCTCGTCGCGCAGCTCGCGCCCGCTGGCTCCGCGCAGCAGCGCCGCCATCTTGGCGCGCAATTGGGCGGCGGTCAGTGACACAGGGATCGAGCCGCGCGTGCCCCAGAAGCGCACCTTCACGGAATCAATCCCCGTAGGCGGCGCGCGCCGCGGGCGAAAGCCGGTCGAGTGCGGCGGGCACCGTGGCGAAGGATTCGTAGACCATGTTGAAGCGGCTGATGTCGAAAATCTCCTTCACCACCGGCTGCATGGCGGCGACGACGATGCGCCCCTTTTGCGCGCGTACCTGCTTGGCCGCCATCATCAGCACGCGCAGTCCCACGCTGCTGATGTATTCGACGGCGGACAAGTCCAGCACCACGCCGTCGCGGCCTTCGGCGCAATCCGCCAACAGGGCTTCGAGCGCGAGGCGAAAGCCCTCTGCGCTGGCGTGATCGATGCGCCCGGCGGGCGCGGCGATGACGATGTCGGCTGCGCGCCGGCTGGCGAATTCCATGCTTGCTGCCTTCCCCCGATAGACAAGCGATTGCGACGACCCCTGCAAACCATCATACAGGATGCGTACACGGGAAAGATGATCGCCGCCCCGCCATCCCCGCGGGCGCGCGTCCGCCTCCCCGCGCAACCCCGCACCGACGCCCTGCACCGCCGCCCTGCCCCGAAACCCCGCTCCGGGCGGCCCCTTATTTGCCCGCCACCCCGCCCGCCGTCGCCAGCTCCAGGCGGGTCAGCCAGAGCATCGCCTGCGCGGCGCTGTCGCCGCACATCTCGGCAGCGGGCATCAGGCTCACGCACACCGCCGGGCGTTCCGGGCGGCCGAAGATCAGGCATTGGTTGGCCGCGTCCAGTTGCACGCAGCGCACCCCGGCCGGTTTGCCTTGCGGCATGCCCGGAATGGCGGAGGAGATCGAGGGAGCGATGCAACAGGCACCGCAGCCGGAACGGCAATCCATTGATTTATAAGGAAATTAATTCAAATATCGCGATTATGACCGTGTCGGAAGTCTTCCTACACGATTACCGGTGTAGCTCTGATGTTGCGTTTTGGCGAAGGCCCGCACAATGCAATCCAACGAAAGAGCCTCACTGATCCCGCATCGCCCTGCACCAACCACGCAACTAGCAACGAAAGAGGAGAAATGCCATGCAAGCCCAAGCACTGCAACCCAACCATTTCGCTCACCTGTTTGGCGGCGTGGTGGTCGAAGAAGCCCTGAAAAAAGCCGAAGGCTGGAACCTGAAAAGCCGCGTCTGCCACCCGCTGGATTGCCCGAACCGCAGCAAGCGTTCGGCCGACCTCGCCAAATTCGACGCTTCGATCGATAGCGATATCGACGAAGAAACCGCCGCCGAGGAATAAGCCGGTCCACTGACCCGCCCTCTCCGTTTCGCACCACCCAGCATCGCGTTGCACCTGCGGCGCGCCGCCAACACGGCGCGCCGGCCTTAGGGCCCAGCGCTATCGTCCAGTTTCCCCTGCAGTTGCCAGTTTGTCTCCTCTAGTTCGCTAGATTTAGGCGCGGTGATAAATCTCCGCGCCTTTTTTTATGAACTCGATGGACTTCTCTTGCATGCCCTTGGCCAAGGCGCTCTCGGCATCGGAGCCGATCTTGTCGGCGTATTCGCGCACGTCCTGCGTGATCTTCATCGAGCAGAAATGTGGGCCGCACATGGAGCAGAAGTGCGCCACCTTCATCGAGTCTTTGGGCAGGGTTTCGTCGTGGAAGTCCTTCGCCGTATCCGGGTCCAGCCCGAGGTTGAACTGGTCGTCCCAGCGGAATTCGAAGCGCGCCTTTGAGAGAGCGTTGTCGCGAATCTGCGCGCCCGGGTGGCCCTTGGCCAGGTCCGCCGCATGCGCCGCGATCTTGTAGGCCATGATGCCGTCCTTCACGTCCTTCTTGTTCGGCAGGCCCAGGTGTTCCTTCGGGGTCACGTAGCAGAGCATCGCGGTGCCGTACCAGCCGATTTG
>DATAZV010000201.1:0-3371 GCA_036271855.1 Burkholderiales bacterium | reverse complement strand
GAGCTCGGCCACCGCCGCCGCATTGATGCGCTCGATCACCGCGCGCGGCGTCTTCGCCGGCGCCAGCAGGCCAAACCAGGTGCCGGCGGTAAAGCCAGGCACGCCGGCTTCGGCCATCGTCGGCACGCTGTCGGCGCCCGGCAGGCGCTTGGCGGCGGCGATCGCCAGCGCTTTCAACTTGCCGGCGCGCACCTGGTTGAGCACGGCGGGCGGCGCATCGAAGGTGTACTGGATCTGCCCGGCCATCACGTCGATGATCGACGGGCCGCTGCCCTTGTAGGGCACGTGGGTGGCGTCGATGCCGGTCTTCAGCTTGAACAGCTCGCCGCCCAGGTGGTTGGAAGTGTTGTTGCCGAAGGAGGAGTAGTTGACCTGGCCCCGGTGCGTCTTGGCGTAAGCGATCAGCTCGGCCACGGTGTTGGGCGGGAAGGCGGGGTTGGCCACGAGCAGGAAGGGTACCTGGCCGACCAGGGTGATGGGAATCAAGTCCTTCGCCGGGTCGTACTGCATCGCCTTCACCGTCACCGGCGCGATCGATACTTCGGGCGAGGCCGCCAGCAGCAGCGTGTAACCGTCGGGGTCGGCATGCACTACTGAAAGTGCGCCGATCATGCCGCCGGCGCCGGCGCGGTTGTCCACCACGACCTGCTGGCCCAGGCTGCGCGACATGCGCTCGGCCAACAGGCGCCCGGCGACGTCGGTGGTGCCGCTGGGCGGGTAGCCCACCACCATGCGCACCGGCTTTTGCGGCCAGGTCTGCGCCTGCGCGACGGCACACAGCGCCAGCCCGAGAAGAAGAATCAGGCCTTGGGCGAACGGATTGTTGCGGTGCTGCGGTGTGGCGGCCATGGTTGACACGCGAGAGTCAATCAAGGACTCACTGTATCAGGACTTGCTTATCGGATCGAGTGCCGTGACGTGCGGTGCGTTATAAGTAGCCGAGCCAGGACCAATAAGTGGCGCCGAACACCAGCAACAGAAAATAGCCGGTTACCGCCAGCACACTGCCGACCCGAATGAAGTCGCGCACCTCGAAAGTCTCCGTGCCGAGCGCGATCATGTGGTGCGGCCCCGACACCGGCAGCACAAAGCCGAAACTGGCGACAAAACCCAGCAGCAAGGTCATGCCGGCGATGTTCAGGCCCGGGCTCTTCACGCTTTGCAGCACGGCGATGACCACCGGAATCATGGTCGAGACCAATGCAGGCGCGCTGGAAAATCCGAGGTGGACCACGATCATGAACGCAGCGATGGTGACGAAGATCACATAGGCTGACGCGTATTGCAGCCCGAAGCCGGCGACCACGAAATGGGTGAGCCAGTCCGCCGCGTGGGTCTTCAGCAGCGCGGTGCCCAATGACACGCCGATGCCGGTCAGCAGGATGATGCCCCAGGCGATGCGTTTTTGCGTCAGCTTCCATTCGAGAAAGCCGATCTTCGGCAGGAACATCAGCGAGATCGCGGCAATCGTGGTCGATGCGGTGTCGAAGTGATGCAGCTTGCCTTCGGTGACCCAGAAGCACAGCAACACCAGCAGTAGCACGGTGAGTTTTTTCTCGTTGTACGACATCGGACCCAGGGCGCCGACGGCGCTCTGGATCGCTTCCTTGCCGCCTGGAATCTCTTCCATCTCCGGCGGCATCAGCTTGACCATGATGAAATAAAGCGCGATGGTCATCAGCGCCGCGTAGGGCCCGGCGACGATCAGCCAGTCCAGCCAGGTGATGCTGTAGTGGAGCAGGGTCTCCATGAAACCGGCGGTGATGAGGTTCGCCGCGGCGCCGGTTTTCACGCCCATGATGGAAATGGTCGCCCCCTGCGTCACGGCAATCATCAGCATGCCGGAAAAGCGGCTCTTCTTTTCCAGCCCGAGCGCGGCGACAATGCCCAGCATGATGGGCGCCAGGCAGCCGACGCGCGCGGTGGTCGAAGGCAGCACGAAACTCAAGGCCACTTGCGCCAGCAGCACGCCGATCAAAATGCGCCGTGTGCTGCTGCCGACCTTGGCCAGGATGTTCAGCGCGATGCGCTTGTCCAGCGCGGTGACTTCCATCGCCTCGGCGATGAACAGGGCGGCGGCGATCAGCACCACGCCGGTGTTGGTGAAGCCGATCATCGCCAGCGACAGGGCGGCGCTGGTGCCCAGCTCGTGGCCGGGCTTGGCGATGTCGGGCGCCATGCCGAGCAGGAAGGTCATCAGGGTGGCGATCACTACCGCGCTGACGGCGTAGTCGATCGCTTCGGTGAACCAGATGAACACGGCGAAGACGAAAATCGCCAGCATGTACTGGCCCGCCACCGGCAGGCCCTGCGCGGGCGGAAGCAGAATGACGGTGATCAGGCCGAGCACGCCCAGCGCCAGGCCGATGGTTTTGCGCAGCGGCAGGGGAGTGCCTGGCTGGGCTGGAGTCAGGGTTGCGGGCTGGCTGGACATGCGGGTCTCCCGGAGCGGAACGCCACGCCTGCATGGCACCCGCGGTTTGTCTCGTTCAGGCCGGGCTGATGCGCCCGGCTCTTACATTGTTTGCGCTACTGCTCGCGGCAGACGATGCCGTCGTGCTGCGAAATGAAATACAGCACCTCGCTGGCGCACAGCGCCGGCGCGACGATCTGCAGGCTGTGCGCCTGTAGCGGCACGCGCACCATTTTCAGGTTGCCAATCTTTTGTTTCAGCGCCTCGGTATGTTCGTCCTTGGTGATGACGCCGGCTTTCGGGTAGATCGCCAGCACCGGCGCCGCGATTTTCGGCAGCATCGGCGCGGTGTCGACGTTCGACACGAACTTGAACATCTCCACCAGCACTTCGGTGTCGGACTTGCTCATTTCGTCCAGCGTCCAGGCCAGCAGGGCTGGGTCGGCATCTGCCGGGAAACGGCGCCCGGCGTTGGAGGCTTCGAGCCAGCCGCGCGCGCCGCCTTTGCGCAGTGCGTCGATACGGTTCGAGTATTGGCCGAGCGAACTGACCTTGTCTTCCTCGCTCATCGCCACCGGGGAGGAGATCACCGTCAGGCTGCGCACGCGTTGCGGGCACTCGGCGGCGAAGGCCAGGCCCAGGGTGCCGGCGGAGGATTCGCCGCAGTAGTGCGCGCTGTCCACCTTCAGGTGGTCGAGCAGGTCGTTGAAGTCCTGCAACAGGTTTTTCGCGGAAAAGCCGGTGGTGAGGTCGAAATCCTTCGACGACTGGCCCAGGCCGCGCAGGTCCATGCGGATCACCTTATAGAAGCGGCTCAGGTAGGGCACCCAGGCGCGCCAGAACTTGGTGGAGCGCGCATAGCCGTGCTGCAGCATGATGTAGGGCGCGTCGCGCCAGGGGTCGGTGAAGTCGTCCAGCTCGTAATAAAGGGAGGGGCCGTTCTTTCGTTCCAGCAGGG
>DATAZV010000200.1:0-4235 GCA_036271855.1 Burkholderiales bacterium | reverse complement strand
TGGCCCTCGAAGGTGGAGACGGTCTCGGTCTCACCTACCGGGCTGGCGGCGGCCAGCAGGGCCTCCAGCGCCTCATCCATCGAAAGCATCGCGGGTTTGTTCATCGTTGCACCAAGCCTAGATACGCCATTATAAATTCGGCGATTTTTTCCGGCTGGTTCAAGTCCAGCACCGGTAACGCGGTTTCGACCGGGCCATCGGCGGCCACGGCAATGATGTTGTGTTCCTGCGGATCCAGCAGCGCCTGGCCCGACACCGGGCGATGGATTTCCAGCTTCGGGATCGCCGAGCGCTTGTAGCCCTCGACCAGCACCAGGCCGCAGGGCGAGAGCCGCGCCAGTTGCACTTCCAGCCCCGGCTCGGGGGCGCCGCGCAGCTCGTGCATCAATGCCCAGCGTGCGTCGGAGGTGATCAGCACCTCGCTCGCGCCCGCCTGGCGGTGGCGATGCGAGTCCTTGCCCGGCTTGTCGATATCGAAGTCGTGGTGTGCGTGCTTGATCAGCGACACACTGAGGCCGGCTTGCACGAAGCGCGGAATCAGCTGCTCGATCAGCGTGGTCTTGCCCGACCCCGAATAGCCGGCGAAGCCGAAGACGTTTTTATGCATTGGCGTTCGATCTATGGCCTCAGGCGGGCTTGCGCGCGACCAGGTCAGCCAGGCCCGACATGCCGATATGCCGGGCGCCTTCGCTGATCTCGCTTTCATGCACGCGCAGCTCGATGATCTCGCACGCACCGAAAGCCTGGCGCAGCAGGGCCTCGGTGTACAGGTGCTCGACCTCGGGCGGACCGCCGGTCTTGTATTCGAGCTGCTTCGGGGTATAGCCTTGCACCAGCAGCAGACCGCCGGGCTTGAGGCTTTCCAGCATGGCCTTGAACATGAAGGCGCGTAATTGCGGGTCGGCGAACTGCACGAAGATGGCGGCGACCACGTCGAACGCGGCCTTCGGCCAGGTCCAGCCGGCCACGTCGCTGATTTCGTGGCTTACCGTCACGCCCTGGGCAGCGGCGAGCTTGCGCGCCTTGTCCACGCCCACCGGCGAGTTGTCGAAGGCCACGACCTTGAGACCCTGCCGAGCCAGCCAGACGCTGTTGCGCCCTTCGCCGTCGGCCACGCACAGCGCGGTCTGCCCCGCGTGCAGGCGGGGAAGTTGCGCGGCGAGAAATGCGTTGGGCGCGGTGCCAAATAGATATTCGTCGCCGCTGTAGCGCTTGTCCCAGGTTGCGCGTGCGTCCTTGTAGTGCGTGCCACCCTGGCCTTGCGCGCCGTCTGCCTGCTTGGACATGCTGTCTCCTGGTTATCCGCCGTACGTCCCGCCGCGCTGCCTACAGCCTGGTGCGCGCGGCGATATACGCCTTGAGCTCGTCGACCTCGGCCGGCAGGCTGTCGAAACGTTTCGGCAGCGCTTCGATATTGTCGAAACCGGCCGGGCGTGGCGGCTTGATGTTCAGCGCCTCGACGATGGTTTCTTCGAACTTCGCCGGCAGCGCGGTTTCCAGCACGATCATCGGCACGCCGCTCTCGCGGTATTGCTGCGCCACCTTGAGGCCATCGGCGGTATGCGTGTCGATCAGCTGGCCGTACTTCCGATGCACGGTGCGGATGGTGTCCAAGCGGTCGGCATGGGTGCTGGAGCCAGAGACAAAGCCGTACTCCGGCATCTTTTTCCAGAGAGGTGTCTCCGACAAGTCGAAGGACCCGTGACTCTCCACCTCGCGCCACAGTTCGTTCACCAGTTCGCCGCGCCGGCCGGTAAGGTCGTAGGCGAAGCGCTCGAAATTCGACGCCTTGGAGATGTCCATCGAGGGACTGGAGGTGTGCTTCGTCTCGCTGCTCTTGCGCACGCGGTACATGCCAGTGCGAAAGAACTCGTCCAGCACGTTGTTCTCGTTGGTCGCCAGCACCAGTTTCTTGATCGGCAGCCCCATCATGCGGGCGACATGGCCGGCGTAGATGTTGCCGAAATTGCCCGAGGGCACGGCGAACGAGACCTGCTCGTCGTTCGACTTGGTCGCCGCGAAATAGCCCTTGAAGTAATACACCACCTGGGCCACCACGCGTGCCCAGTTGATCGAATTGACGGCACCGATTTTTTGCCGCGCCTTGAAGGCCGCGTCGTTCGACACCGCCTTGACCATGTCCTGGCAATCGTCGAACACACCCTCGACCGCGAGGTTGAAAATGTTCGGATCCTGCAGGCTGAACATTTGCGCGGTCTGGAACGGGCTCATCTTTCCTTTGGGCGAGAGCATGAATACCCTCACGCCCTTCTTGCCGCGCATCGCGTACTCGGCGGCCGAACCGGTGTCGCCCGAGGTGGCGCCGAGGATGTTCAGCTCGCGCCCTTCCTTGGCCAGCACGTACTCGAACAGGTTGCCGAGCAACTGCATCGCCATGTCCTTGAAGGCCAGCGTGGGGCCGTTGGACAGGCCGAGCAGATACAGGCCGGGTTCGAGCGTTTTCAGCGGGGTAATGTCGTCGCTGCCGTAGACCGCCCTGGTGTAGGTCTTGTCGATCAGCGCCTTCAGGTCGGCCGGCGGAATGTCGTCGATGAAACGCGACAGGATGGCGTAGGCCAGGTCCGCATACTTCATGCCGCGCATCGCGGTGAGGTCGGCCGAAGCGAGCTTCGGGTAGCCGGCCTCGGGGACGGTCAGGCCGCCGTCGGGCGCCAGGCCTTCAAGCAGAATTTCGGTGAAGCGCGCGGGGGCCATGCCGCCGCGGGTCGATACGTATTTCATCGTTGCGAGGCGCTGGACAGGATGGGCGCGGGCGGCTCGCCGGGTGCCTGTGCGGGAGTTTGCTTGCGCTGCCATTTGCCGTAAGTGTCCTGCACCCACCAGCCCTCGGGCGCCTGCGCCGCCCACGCCTCGGCAAATATCTGCTCGGTGGTCGGGGTCCAGTTGTAGTTGCGATCGTCGCCATGGCCGACATCGCCGCGGCTGGCGACGTAGAGCACGGTGCGGTCGTTGTTCTCATGGTGCAGCAGGTCGGCCAGCACGGCATCGGCCGTGCCCCCGGGCTCGCGCAGAGACAGCAGGCCGCGGCTGCCGATGCCGACCACGCCGTCCGCCAGGTAAGGCTTGAGTTGCGGCCAGCGCTCGCGCATGCGCGTCACTGCCGGCGTGATGTTGCCGCCGTGATAGGGCAGGCGCGTGATCGCCGCGGCGGGCGCCTGGTCGTATACCAGTTGCACCACCTTGTCCGCTTCCAGCCGGGTGCCGCTGATGGCGGTCTGCAGCGAAGGCGCCAGCGGCGCGTCGGTACAGGCCGCCAGGACGCCGCTCAGGCACAGCAGGGCAAGGCATGAACGCATTACTGCAACTCCTCCAGGCGAATCCGCGTCACCTTGCCCATCACCACGGCCAGTGCCTCGATGCCGGCAATCGCCACGTTGACGTCTTTTTCCACCGCCTTGTGGGTGAGCATGATGATGTCGACCTGCTCCTCGCCTTCGGCCGGTTCCTTTTGCACCATGGCGTCGATCGAAATGCGCTGGTCCGCCAGGATGCGCGTGATATCGGCCAGCACGCCGGGCTGGTCCTTCACCCGCAGGCGCAGGTAGTAGCTGGTCTGGACATCGCCGATCGGCAAAATCGGCGTGTTCGCCATCTGGTCCGGCTGGAAGGCCAGGTGCGGCACGCGGTTTTCCGGGTCGGCGGTGTGCAGGCGGGTGATGTCCACGAGATCGGCGATCACGGCGGAAGCGGTCGGCTCGGAGCCGGCGCCGGCGCCGTAATACAGCGTGGTGCCGACGGCGTCGCCCTTGACCATCACCGCGTTCATCACGCCTTCGACATTGGCGATCAGGCGCTTGGTCGGGATCAGGGTGGGATGCACGCGCAGCTCAAAGCCATGCGCCGCGCGGCGGGTGATGCCCAGCAGCTTGATGCGGTAGCCCAGTTCTTCAGCGTAACCAATATCCTCGCGCGTCAGCTTCGAGATGCCTTCGACGTAGGCTTTTTCGAACTGCATCGGGATGCCGAAGGCGATCGCGCTCATGATGGTCAGCTTGTGCGCGGCATCGACGCCTTCGATATCGAAAGTCGGATCGGCCTCGGCATAACCCAGGCGTTGTGCCTCCTTCAGTACATCGGCAAAGGCCAGGCCCTTGTCGCGCATTTCGGAAAGGATGAAATTGGAGGTGCCGTTGATGATGCCGGCGATCCATTCGATGCGGTTGGCCGTCAAGCCCTCGCGCAGCGCCTTGATGATGGGAATGCCGCCGGCCACC
>DATAZV010000199.1:0-10205 GCA_036271855.1 Burkholderiales bacterium | reverse complement strand
GCCAGCCGCGACGTCGTCACCTGCATGGAAATGCTGGAGCACGTGCCCGACCCCGCCTCCATCGTCGCCGCCTGCGCCGCGCTGGTGAAGCCCGGCGGCCACGTATTCTTTTCCACCATCAACCGCAACGCCAAGGCCTATGCGCTGGCGGTGATCGGCGCCGAATACGTGCTGGGCATGCTGCCGCGCGGCACCCACGACTACGCCAAATTCATCAAGCCTTCCGAGCTGACGCGCTTTTGCCGCCAGGCAGGACTGAACGTGCGCGAGATTCGCGGCATGACCTACAACCCGCTGACCCGCTACTACGGCCTGGGCACGGACACCGACGTGAACTACCTGATCCACACCACCAAAGACTAACCAAGACGACCCCATCCCGGCCTTCCCCGAGGGGAAGGAGAACGTTAGTCCAACAAATTGAAATCGCCACCGCAATGATCCGCTGCGTATTGTTCGACCTCGACGGCACCCTCGCCGATACCGCCCCCGACCTGGCGGGCGCGCTGAACAAGATGCGCGCCGACCGTGGCCTGGAGGCGATGCCGCTCGAGCCCCTGCGGCGGATGGCCTCCAGCGGCGCGCGCGGCCTGGTCGGCGTCGGGTTTGGGATTAAACCCGGTGACTCCGGCTATGAGGAGTTGAAGACGGAGTTCCTGAACAACTACCAGTCCGCCCTGTTCGTCCACTCGCGCCTGTTCGACGGTATCGATGCCCTGCTCGGCAGTCTGGAACAGCGCGAGCTTGCCTGGGGCGTGGTGACCAACAAGGCCAGCCGCTTCACCGACCCGCTATCGCAATTGATCGGCTTCACCGGCCGCGCCGCCTGCGTGGTCTCCGGCGACACCACGCCGCATGCCAAACCGCACCCGGCACCGCTGCTGCATGCCGCCGAACTGTGCAAGGTCGACCCGGCTGCCTGCATCTATGTCGGCGACGACCTGCGCGACATCCAGGCCGGCCGCGCCGCCGGGATGAAGACCCTGGCGGTGACCTGGGGCTACATGGGCGACGGCGAGCCGGTACAGCAATGGGGCGCCGACGCCGTCATCGCCACCCCGCCGGAAGTGTTGCAGCACCTCTGAAGAGGCGCCCGCGCCATCATGCGCCAGACCGCGTACCGGGCCCTGCTCGAACCTGATCCGCCACGCAAGGTCGAGTTGACGCGTGCCGCTTTCGCGTTGCGCGACGCGCCGCTGGACGACCTCGCGCAGGCTTATGCCGCGCAAGAGCCTGGCCGGCCGGCCCGGCCAGCGCTGGTCCACGCGGCGCGGGTGCCGTCGCGCGGCCTGGGCAGCGCGCACGGGCGCGCCGCGCTGATCCACGCCATCGCCCACATCGAGTTCAATGCCATCAACCTGGCGCTGGACGCCGTCTGCCGCTTCCCCGGCCTGCCGGAGGAGTACTACCGCGACTGGATCAGCGTCGCCGCCGAGGAGGCGCTGCATCACAGCCTGCTGGTGGCGCACCTGCAGGGCCTGGGGCACGCCTACGGCGACTTCGATGCCCATAACGGCCTGTGGGAAATGGCCGAGAAGACCCGCGACGATGTGGTCGGGCGCATGGGCCTGGTGCCGCGCATCCTGGAAGCGCGCGGGCTGGACGTGACGCCGGCGATCCAGGCCAAATTGCTGCGCCACGGCGAGAGCCGCGCGGCGGAGATACTCGACATCATCCTGCGCGACGAGGTCGGCCACGTGGCCATCGGCAATCGCTGGTATGGCTGGCTGTGCGCGCAACATGGTCTCGACCCGGTTGCCGAATTCACCGCGCTGAGCCGGCGCTACAACGCTCCCAAGGTACGCCCGCCGTTCAACCGCGAAGGCCGGCTGCGCGGCGGCTTTACCGCCGCCGAACTGGATGCCTGGGAACGCGAAGCGCTTGCACAATCGCGCGAACAGCCCTAGCCACGGCATGGGATGATCGCACCGGCAAAGGACTGCCATCCCCTTTGCGGAACATTCTTTTGATCACGCGGTCAAATCCCGTACCGTCTTACCAGGGAGCCATGCGCCAGGGCCAATAACCAACCCATAGCCCGGCAACGCGGCATGCTGATTTTCGCCGCGGACTTCGAGTGGGAGTCCAGCATGTTTTGGGAACAACAGTTGAATCAGTTTGTCCACGGCATCGGCGAGCGGGCCAATGTGCCACTGAAGTTGAAGCTATGGAATGGCGGGGAGTACGCCTTCGGCAAATCGCCCAAGGTCACCATCACCTTGCCCGGCGCCAAGGCGCTGAAGTTTTTGCTGCCGCCCAGCCTGGACAATCTGGCCGAAGGCTATGTGCGCGGCCATTTCGACGTCGCCGGCAAGGCCGCCGACATCATCGAAACCGCCTCCGCACTGGCGCGCACGGGAGTGGAAAAGACCGGCCGCTTCGGGCGCATGATGCATGCCGCGGTGCACACCAAAAAGCGCGACGCCGAGGACATCGCCTACCACTACGACGTCTCCAACGATTTCTACAAACTCTGGCTGGACCCGCGCATGGTCTATTCCTGCGCCTATTTCCGCAGCGGCACCGAAGACCTGGCCATCGCGCAAACCGCCAAGCTGGACCACATCCTGAACAAGATCATGCTCAAGCCGGGGGAGCGCCTGCTCGACATCGGCTGCGGCTGGGGCGCCCTCGCCATCCGCGCGGCGCAGCGCGGCGCCAGGGTGGTGGGCGTGACGCTGTCGCAAAACCAGTTTGACCTGGCGCGCGAACGGGTGGCGCAGGAAGGCCTGGCGGGCCAAGTCGAAATCCGCCTGCAGGACTACCGCGACGTCGACGGCAGCTTCGACAAGATCACCTCGGTGGGCATGTTCGAGCACGTCGGGCTGAAGAACCTGAACGCCTATTTCGGCACCATCCGCAAGCTGCTGCGCGACGGCGGCCTGGCGATGAACCATGGCATCACCTCGACCGATCCGGACAGCGGCGGCACGCCCTACGGCGCTGCCGAGTTCATCGGCAAGTACGTGTTCCCGCACGGCGAGCTGCCGCATATCAGCCTGGCGCTGAAGGAGATGGAGGCCGCCGGCCTGGAGGTGCTGGATGTGGAGTCGCTGAAGCGCCACTACGCCCGCACCTTGCAGATCTGGGCGGAGAACTACGAGGCGCACACCGAAGAAATCAAGCAACTGGTGCCTGACCTGACCTACCGGGTCTGGCGCGTGTATCTGGCGGGCTGCGCCTATGCCTTTGCCCAGCACTGGGTTTCGATCTACCAGGTGCTGGTGTGCAAGGCCGGGGCCGAGAGCACCCTCAACCCGACGCCATGGAACCGGGAATATATGTACGGCAAGTAGGCCTGCGCGACAGGCGGGAAGCCAGGCCGGCTTCCCGCTGCACCACATAAGCGGCGCGCTGTTCGCGCACCCCGGTGGCGCGCTGCTTGCGCAAGGCCTCGCGCCAGGCGTTGCGCAGGCGCTGCACCAGGCGCTCGCGGTCGCCCAGCACTTCGCGGTCGCTCAGGCGCAACAGGGTGATGCCGCGCGCCGCCAGCGCCGCCGCCTTCAACTGGTCTTCGCGCCAGCGCGCCTGGATGCGATGGTAGCCGCCGTCGACTTCGATCGCCAGGCCCGGCGCCGGGAAGTAGAAGTCGAGGAACCAGCCTTCGAACGGCCATTCGCGCCTGAACTCGCCGCGCAAGGCGCCTTGGCCGAGTTCGTTGAGGATGCGCTCCAATGCGGCTTCGGAGGCGGTCGGCTGCAACCGCCGCGCATCGGCGGCGGCATAAAGCTCGTCGAAGCTCTGGCCCCTGGGCTTGCGCTGGCGCGCGCGCATGCGTCTTACCTTCAGGCCTTGAGCGCCTCCCACACCCGCGACGGTGTGAGCGGCATGTCGAGGTGGGTGATGCCGCGCGCGCTGAGCGCATCGATCACCGCGTTGACCACCGTCGGCGTGGCGCCGATGGTGCCGAGCTCGCCGATACCCTTGGCGCCCAGCGGGTTGGTCAGGCAGGGCACGGTCTCGTCGAAGGCGGTGACGAAGTCGCTGACGATGCCGACGTGCGGCGCGGTGTAGTCCATGAAGGAGCCGGTGAGCATTTGTCCGCTCTCACGGTCGTATACCACCTGCTCGCCCAGCGCCTGGCCGATGCCCTGTACCGCGCCGCCCTGGATCTGCCCGTGCACGATCGGATGATTGACCACGTTGCCGACGTCGTTCACCGAGGAATACTTGACCACCTCGACCACGCCGGTATCGGGGTCGATCTCGACTTCCGCAACGTGGCAGCCGTTCGGCCACGAGGGCGCGCCCACGGCGCTCACCGACTCGAGGTGTATGCGGCGGTCGGCCTGCTTGGCCGCAAGCTCGAACAGGCCGATGGAAATGTCGGTGCCGGCCACGCTGAACTTGCCGGCGGCGTAGGTGACGTCGCCCACCGCTGCCTCGAACTCCTCGGCCGCCAGCTCCTTGGCGCGGTCGATGGTGCGCTCGGCGCCCACCTTCAATGCGGAGCCGCCGACGAACAGCGAGCGCGAGCCGACGCTGCCGCCGCCGGTCATGACGTCGGTGTCGCCGAGGATCACGTCGATCTTGTCGGCGCCGATGCCGAACACCTTTGACACCAGTTGCATGAACGAAGTCTCGATGCCCTGCCCCATCGACTGGGTGCCGGAAGACACCGTGATGCGGCCGTTGTCGTTCACCGTGCAGAACACCTTTTCCTCGAACACGTTGCCGCTGGTCCACTCGAGAAAAGTGGAGACGGCGCGGCCGCGCAGCTTGCCGTTTTTCTGCGACTGCGCCTTGCGCGCCGCGTAACCCTTCCAGTCCGCCAGTTCCAGGCCTTCATCGAGCATCTGTTCGAACTTGCCGGAGTCGTACACCTGGCCCATCGGGTTCTTGTAGGGCATCTGCTCCGGGCGGATCAGGTTGCGGCGGCGGATTTCCGCGGGATCGATTTTCATCTCGCCCGCCGCCGCGTTCATCAGGCGCTCGATGATGTAGATCGCCTCGGGACGGCCGGCACCGCGGTAGGCGCCGGTGGGCGCGGTGTTGGTGATGACGGCGCGCAGGTCGAAGTCGATCAGCGGAATGTCGTAGACGGAAGTCGATACCCAGGGGCCGATCAGCAACTGGATGATCGGCCCGGCCTGGCTGGCATAGGCGCCGATGTTGGCCAGCGACTTCACCCGCAGTGCCAACGCTTTTCCGCTCTCATCCAGCGCCAGTTCGGCTTCGCTGATCAGGTCGCGGCCGTGGGTGCCGGTAAGGAATTCCTCGGCGCGCTCGCCGCGCCAGCGCACCGGCCGCTTCATTTCACGCGCGGCGTAGGCGACAAAGGCATCTTCCGGGTACACCGAGGTCTTCATGCCGAAGCCGCCGCCGATGTCGCCCACCAGCACGCGCACGCGGTCCTTGCCGATTTTCAGCACCGCATCGCCCAGGGTGTCGCGGGTGCCGGTAGGCGTCTGCGAACCGACCTGCAGGGTGATGCGGCCGCTGGCTTCGTCGAAGCTCGCCATCACCGCGCGCGGCTCCATCGCATTCGGCGAAACGCGCTGGTTCACCAGGTCGAGCTTGACGATATGCGCCGCCGCGGCAAAGGCCGCGGCCACCGCTTCCGCGTTGCCGTGCTTGTTCACCGCCGCCAGGTTGCCGGGGGCGCCGGCCCAGATTTCCGGGGCGCCTGCCGCCAGCGCATCGCGCGGGTCAGTGACGGCGGGCAACTCCTCATATTCGATCTGCACCGCCTCGGCGGCGTCTTCGGCCTGGGCGCGCGTCTCGGCGATCACCGCCACCACCGCCTCGCCGACAAAACGCACGAACTCATGCGCCAGGGCGCGGCGCGGCGGCATCGACATCGGCTGGCCGTCGGCGCGCTTGAATATCGGCACCGTCGGCAGGGTGCCCAGGCCGGCGGCCTCAAGATCGGCGCCGCTCAGGATTTTCACCACGCCGGGCATCGCTGCCGCCGCGCTGCTGTCGATCGAGACGATCCGCGCATGGGCCTGCGGCGAGCGCGCGAATATCACGTGCAAGGCCTGGTCCGACTTCAGATTGTCCGTAAAGCGGCCCTGGCCCAGGATCAGGCGGCTGTCCTCGAAACGATTAAAGGCCTGCGAGGTGCCGAAACGGGAGGACGGGGAGGAAGCGGGAAGCGTCAGAGCCATGGAATTGTTCGATCAAATGTTCTTGAATACGGCAGGTGCAACAGGGGCGCTGCGCCACCCTCAAACTTTACGGCATTTGCGCCCCCGGCGTAAACGCCCTGCCCACTTGAAAAACCGGGACGGCGGCGCCAAATACACCTACACGCAGCGTGGTCTGGGCCAAACTGGACTACAATGCGCCTACCGGAATTGCTTTCAGGATGGCTTGCCAGATCAGCGGCAAACCATCGACCAATCGGGGCCGACTTGGTTTCGACGTGGGTTGCGAAGCAGTGAGGGCATGCCGAGGCCCAGTATCCTCGTAAATCCATCTGGAAAACCACAAACGCCAATGATGAGCGTTTTGCTCTCGCAGCCTAAAAAACTAGCGAAGCCGCTGCACCGATAGTTCTCTGGATCGGGTTGGGTGTAAAAGCCCACAGCAGCGTCATTTACAGGGAATCGGCTTGTGTCGGGTTACTTGGCACCGGCTTAAATTTAGGTGACTCGCCAGAGTCCGGCCTGCCCGTCGGCTAAGTCGCTGGTTAAATCCAAATAGACAGGATACGCATGTAGAACTTACTGTGGAGTGCTTACGGACGGGGGTTCAATTCCCCCCGGCTCCACCACATTTGCGGCCGCTTCCTCACGGGAGCGGCCGTTTTCTTTTGTGCACGGCAGTTGCGTGGCCTAGTGCCCCTGCTGCGCGTCCGGCTGCTTCAGCGGGTGGGCGCGGGCGAAGGCGTCGAGCTTCATGCACTCGTCGAAAATCCGCATCACGGTGGGCATCGCCGCCGTATCCACGTTGAAAAACTTCCCCGCCACCGCTTGCGACACCAGGCAGAGGTCGGCCAGGGTGACGGTATCGCCGTGGCAGAACTTGCCGGTTTCCTTTTCGTGGGCCAGGTGGCCTTCGAGGGCCTTCAGCGCTTCGCCGGTCCAGTGCGCCAGCCATTTGTTGCGCCCGGCTTCATCGACCTTCAGTTCCTTTTCCAGATAGCCGCGGACGCGCGGCACGATCAGCGGGTGGCCGTCGGCGGTGGGAATCAGGGCCAGGCCGCGCACTCGCGCGCGGCCTTTGGCATCCTTGGGCAACAGCGGCGGGTTCGGATAGGTCTCGTCCAGGTATTCGATGATCGCCAGCGACTCCACCAGCGTGGTGCCGTCGTCCAGCACCAGCGCCGGCAAGGCGCCTTGCGGGTTGACCGCCAGGAATTCGGGCTTGAGTTGCTCGCCCTTGAGCAGGTGCACCGAAATATCCTCGACCGCGACGTCCTTGAGGTTCAGGGCGATGCGGACGCGAAAGGTGGCGATCGAGCGCCAGAAGCCATACAGTTTCATTGTCATTTTTGTCTCCGCCAGTTGTTGGTCAGTTGCTCAGTTCTTCAGGCCCGGCATGTCGAAGCGCAGGGCTTCGAGATCATTCAACAGCCCCTTGATCTGCTCCGGCGTCAGCTCGACCAATGGCGGACGCACCGTGGCCCAGCCAGCGTCGCCGCTCCAGTGCGCCACCGCCTGCTTGAGCGCGGGGATCATCGGGTATTTGGCAAAGGCGCCGCGCACCGCGTCGAGTTCCTTTTGCAACTGGTCGGCTTCCGGCGTTTGCCACTTCTGGTACAGATTGGCGATGGCCTTCGGGTTGACGTTGGCGGTGGCGCTGATGCAGCCGACGCCGCCGTTGCGCAAGCCCGCGAGCAGGAAGGTTTCGCTGCCGGGGTAGACGTCGAAGCCTTCCTTGGCGAAGTTGTCCAGCACCGCCTTGGTGTTGTTCCAGTCACCGGAGGAGTCCTTGATCCCGGCCACGCTTTTCGGATAGGCCTTGAGCAGGCGTTCGATCAGGTTGAGGGTGATCGGCACCTGTGACACCGGCGGGATGTGGTACAGGTAGACCTGCAGGCGCGGGTCGGCGACACGCTCGATGATTTCGGCGTAGTTGCGGAACAGGCCCTCGTCGGAGACGCCCTTGTAGTAGAACGGCGGCAGCATCAGCACGCCGGCGCAGCCCAGTTTCACCGCATGCGCGGTCAGGCGCACCGAGTCGGTAATGGCGCTGCAGCCGGTGCCGGGCATCATGCGCCTGGGGTCGATGCCGGCTTCCATCAGGCCGTCGAGCAGCTTCATGCGCTCGTCCACCGAAATCGAGTTGGCCTCCGAGTTGGTGCCGAACACCGCCAGGCCGACGTCGTTGGCCAGCAGCCATTTGCACTGGCGCGCGAAGCGGGCGGTGTCCGGGCTGTAGTCGGCCTTGAACGGGGTGACGATGGGCGAAAGTACGCCCTTGATGCGTTCGGTCATGATGATGGGCTCCGGTTGCGTGAGGATTCGGCCGATATTGTGCCCCAGTCGGCGCCTGCCTGCGGCGCCGGGTCAACGCGCTGGTGGTCCAGTCTGGGGCGAACCTGATAAAACCTGAGGTTTTTTGCGTGAATTGCGTCCGCACCCTGGTTCAGTCCCGTGGTGCGACCACATAGGTTGTAGCCATCGCCCGCGGTCCGGCCAAGGGCGCAACAGCCTGCACCGCGGCCATGGAATCAAAGATACGCCGGCTCGATCACTAAGTGTAGTTGTTTACAAATTAGCGACCGACGCGGCAAAGGCAGGCAAACGCCTGTCGCAATCGGTGTTCCCCTCTGTCACTTTCGCACAGGCAGTCCTCGCAGCCCTGCGGGCGGCGCTGTCGCGAAGCATTGCGCTTGCCTCACACGCAATGCCGGTTGCCCGCGACAACAAAAAGGCCGCCCACGGGCGGCCTTTTATGCGCCGGCGCGAATCAGGCGGCGACGCCCTCGGTTTCGGCTAGATCGGCATGAGCGGCGGCGAAGTGATCCATGAAGCCGCGCAGCTTTTGCACGCCGTGCAGGCTCATGGCATTGTAGATCGAGGCGCGGATGCCGCCCAAGGCACGGTGCCCGGCCAGGCCGCTGAAGCCGGCTTCGGCAGATTCGCGCAAGAAAGCCGCCTCCAGTGCCGGGGTCGGCAGCTTGAAGGCCACGTTCATCAGCGAGCGGTATTCGGGCATCGCCCAGCCGCGATAAAAGCCTGCGCTGCCGTCCACGCCCTGGTACAGGCAGGCGGCCTTCTGGCGGTTGATCGCGTCCATTTGGGCCAGGCCGCCGATCCGATCGCGCAGCCAGCGTGTCACCAGCATGGTGACGTAGATGGCGAACACCGGCGGGGTGTTGTAGATCGAGTGGGCCTGCAGGTGAGTACGGTAGTCGAGCAGGGTCGGCAGGCCGGCGGGCACCTGCTCCAGCAGGTCGCGGCGAATGATCACCACGGTGACACCGGCAGGCCCCAAATTTTTTTGCGCGTGGGCGTAGATGATATCGAAGCGATCCGCATCGATCGGGCGCGACAGGAAGTCGGAAGACATGTCGCAGACGCGGTGCACGCTGTCGAAGCCGGGAATGTAGTGGAACTGCGTGCCTTCGACGGTCTCATTCGAAGAATAGTGCAGGTAGGCGCCTTTGTCCGAGCAGTTGAGTTCGCCCGGCGCGGGCAGGCGGCGAAAGCCGTATTTCTCGCCGTCCCAGACGATGCGCACGTCGCCCTCGAGCGCCGCTTCGGGCACGGCCTTGCCGCTCCAGTAGCCGGTGCGCACGTATTCGGCGATTCTGCCGGAGCCGCGCAGCAGCAGCATCGGCACCATCGAGAATTGCAGCGAGGCGCCGCCTTGCAGGAACATCACGGCGTGGCTGTCGGGCAGGCCCATCAGTTGGCGGATGTTGCGCTCTGCTTCGTCGACCACGGCGGTGAACCAGTCGGAGCGGTGGCTGATGCCTAAGATCGACAGGCCGACCTCGGGCACTTCGGCGATGGCCTGCTGGGTTTCGTCGAGCACCGATTGCGGCAGCACGCCGGGACCGCCGGAAAAATTGAGTTGGTTGTTCATCGTCGACTCGTCTTGAAAGGAGTTCAGCAGTAACCCGCCACGGCGGCGGCGGGCTCGCGGCCACCGGCGGCGCGCAGCAGCATGGCGCGGAAGGCGGCGAACAGCTTGTGCATCGCCGCCGGCTTGTAGGGGTAAAGGTCGACCGGGTCCAATGCATGCACCACCATCGCCGGGTCGACTTCGAACACCAGCAGGCGGCCGTCGGCGGTTTCGGCGCAGTCGAT
>DATAZV010000198.1:0-15676 GCA_036271855.1 Burkholderiales bacterium | reverse complement strand
ATTGGCCTCGGTCAGGCGCGCCAATTCTTTTTCCAGGCGGTCGTATTCGTGCAGTTCGAACAGCCCGGACAGCAAATACAAATCGGGATCGCGGTCGCCCGGCGCGGCGGCGGCCTTCAGGTCGTTGTAGTTTTTTTCCAGCTTGCCCAGGGCTTCGGCGGTCGGAATGCTGCGCAGCCTGAGCATGCCGACGTTGCCGTCGGTATCCGGCGCCGGGGTGCGCGCCAGTTGCCGCACCAGGCTGACCGGCAACTGCTTGACGTTGAGCACCGGCGCGCCGCCGGCGGGCTGGCTTTGATCGGCCGCCAGTTTGATGCTGCCCGGCCCCTTCCAGTTTTCCTGCCGGCCGGATTCGAAAAACGTCAGGGTCAGGGCAGCGCCCACGCCCAGGCGCAGCACGTCAGCCTCGCGCAACTTGATGAACGGCTGGGTCAGCGGCTGGTCCTTGGGGCCAGTGAGCGCCACATCACCCTCGACCTTGGTGACGAGCGCGATGATGTCCGCCGCCGCGGCCGGGGCGCTGCCGAAGACACAAAGCAACATCGTGCACCAACAGATCAGTCGACGCATGGACCTCCCAGCCCAGACACCATGCCAACGTCATCTCTCGTCCAGGCGTTCAGCCTGCCGCAGGGCTCGGCCGCAAGGCTTCGAACACCTTGACCGCCTGCTCCCGCCCTTTGACATTTATTGTAGCCGATTGTCCAAAAACGATGCCCACCTCGCCGAAACGCAGGGCGGCCTGCATGGTGGATTCGCTGGCGACGATTTTCCAGCCCAGTTCCTTGGAGGCGCTCTCCAGGCGCGAGGCGAGGTTGACGGCGTCGCCGATGGCGGTGTATTCCATGCGCGCCGAGGAGCCGATGTTGCCCATCACCGCCTCGCCCGAGTGCATGCCGATGCCCACGGCGAATTCCGGCAGGCCGCGGCCGCCGAAATGCTGCTCCATCCAGGCGCGAAAGTCGGCGGCGATTTCCTGCATGCGCAAGGCGGCGCGCAGCGCCCGCAGCGCGTGGTCGGCCTGCGGCAGCGGCGCGCCGAATTCGACCATGATGGCGTCGCCGATGTATTTGTCGATGCAGCCGCCTTCGGCCAGGATCACCGGGCATATCCTTTCAAAATACGCGTTGAGCATGCCCACCACCTCATCGGGCTTGAGCTTTTCGCTGATGGTGGTGAAGTTGCGGATGTCGGAGAACAGCACCGTGACGTTGACCGCGGCACCGCCCAGTTGCGGCAGTTGCGGCGAGGCCAGCAGCGCGTTGACCACGTCGTTGGAGACATAGCTGGAAAACAGCTTGCGCATGTGGGTGCGATCGCGCTCGCTCTTGGTCATGCGAAACGCGCTGGAGGCGAGAAATACCGCGGCCAGGCCGATCAGCGCATGCGCCGAGGGCAGCAGCAGGTCGGCGCGGTGCGCGCCGTAGCCGCAGCCCAGGATCACCAGCGCCAGCAGCAGCAGCGCGATCAGCCCGTAGTTGAGCGAGCGGCGGCGGAACACCGCAAAACCCAGGGCCATCGGCACGCCGATGAACAGCGCGGCCACAGGCAGCGGCGCGCTATCGAAAAACCGCCCGGAGAGCAGGGTCTCGATCACGTTGGACTCGATTTCCGCGCCCCACATGGTGTCGGCCGGGCCGGTGGTGTGCGGGGTCGGATGCCGGTCGTTGGAAGCGGCAAACGCCGGCGCGATGATGGCGATGCGGCCCTTGATGCGCGCTGCAAGCGCGGGCCAGCCCGGCGCTGCCTGCGCGCCCGGCGCGCTCAATTCGCGCATCGAGACATGTTCGACGTGTCCGGCCGCGCCGGCATAGTTGATCCGCAGCGGCGCGCTGCCGCGATCGAAACCGCGCGCGCCGAATTTCCATTGCGGCGATTCGGGCTTTTGCCCGCTGGCGCGTAGCGCCATCAGGAGCGAAAACGAATGCAAATTAAAATCCTGACCCTTTTTCACCGGATTGGACAGGCGAAAGCGCCGCGACACGCCATCGCGGTCCTCGCCCAGAAAAGTGGAGCCGACGTAGCCTTCGATGTCGCTGTCGGGCAGCGCCAGCACGTATTCGGCGCTGGGAATCAGGATGTCGCGGTCGGTCTGTTCGCCGGCGAGAATCACGTCGCCTTTGGACAGCTGGATCTGGAAATCCTGGTCGTAGGAGCGCGCCGCCTTGTCCACTTCGCCGCCCGAACCGAGCTTGTTGATCCAGCCTTCGGGACTGACCGAAAACAGGAAATCCAGGCCGATGACCCGGGCGCCGCCGGCACGCAGCACGGCGACCGCGCGGGCGAACTGCGGGGTCCAGAACACCAGCGGGTCCTGGCGGTTGTCGGCAAGCGTCGGTTCGTCGAGTTCGACCAGCAGCACATTGCCGGCGGGGTAGCGCGGCCCGCCGTAGCGGAACCAGCGGTCGAGCATCGGCTCCTCCAGCCACGCGGTGGTCTGGCTGGACCAGCTCCACGCCAGCGCCAGGGCGGCTGCGGCCAGCAGCAGGGCCGTCCACAGGTGTTTGCGTATCGCGGTCAGCAAGCCGGGCGCGCCGGACTAGAAACGGAAGTTCAGGTTGGCCGACCAGACCTGGTTTTTCACCACGCTGCCCTGTTCGGAAGAATAGGAAATGCCGCCGGAAAAGTCGCGCTTGGCGAAAAAATCCACCCCCATGCGGGGTATCCAGGCACCGCTGCCCAGCGCCTGCAGCGCCGGGTTGCCGGCGTGGCTCAAGTCGGAGGCCAGGGTGAGCGAAGCATAGGGCATGAAGCCGTCGAACCAGTAACCATAGCGCGCGGGGGCGGCCGCCTGGCTCCAGCTGCTGCGATAGTCGGGCAGGCTATACGGCGCGCCGGCACCGTTCAGGCGGTCCACCCCCTGGCTCAGGGAAAAGCGGGTGGCCAACTGCGAGCGGCCGAACCAGTAGGAGCCATTGAGATCGGCGCCGGCATAGCTGCGGTCCAGGCCGTCGCGAGAAGTCTGCGCCAGGGGAGCGGGCGTGGCGATGCCGCCGGTGGTGCCGGCATTGGCGCCTAGTGACCAGTTGGTTCCCAGTGGCAATCCTGAAACGGTGCCCGGTGCGGCAGCGGGGCTGGCGGCGAGATTTCTGGCAGCGGCGCAATTGGCGGAAGCCGCGATTCCAGGCATCCAGTTCGGGCAATTCGCTTGTTGCGCGCGCACCTCGCCTGCCGCCAGCGCGAGCGTGATACACAGCAACAAGACGTAAATCCGCGGCTGCATCGCATTTCCCCGTAACAACCTGAAATCGCGTGTTTTCCGAACAAAAACAATGCACAAGCGAGGTTGCTGGGATTGATCATAGCAGGCACGCCGGCCAAATACCAGCGCCCGGAAGGCGCCAATCCGACAGGTGGGCCGCTGGCGGCGCCGGGCGGCGCTTAGCCGCACCCGGTGGCAAACCCGGGCTAGCGCGGCTGGACCTGGGTGCCGTCGGCCGGGCCGGTTTCCCCGGATTTTGGGCGCACCGCGGGGTGGCTATCGGGATTGGCGAACCAGCGCACGTCGGAATAGCCGCCGCTGGTCTGCATCCTGCCGCCGCCGTCATCGAACAGGATGGGTATCGCAAAAACACCGGTGAGGACATTTGCCGCGCCGGTGGAAATGGGAATGGTGACCGAGCAGGAGGCCAGCGCCGGCGCCAGGAGGCAAACAAGCAAATGCGGGAGTCGGCGTATCATTTTGCAAAAGCAGGCAATAGGAGGAGACGATTTGGCAACGGACGATCTGTACCAGGAACTGTATACCAGCTTTCGCTGGCAGGTTCCGGAGTTTTTCAACATCGGCTGGGAGTGCTGCGGCCGCTGGGCCGAAGACCGTGCCCGCTTCGCGCTGTATTACGAAGACGATGCCGGCGTGGTGGAGAAGTACACCTATTGGGACTTGCAGCAGCAGGCCAACCGCCTTTCCAACGCGCTGGCGGCGCTGGGGGTGCGCCGCGGCGACCGCGTCGCCGTCGTGTTGCCGCAGTGTCCGCAGACCATCGTTGCGCACGTCGCCTGTTATCAGATGGGCGCGGTGGCGATGCCGATGTCCCTGCTGTTCGGGCCGGACGCACTGGAGTACCGGCTGCACAACAGCGCCGCCGCCGCGATTGTGATCGACCGCGCGGCGCTGCCCAATCTGGCGCCGGTGCGCGGCAACTGCCCCCTGCTCAAGCACGTGATTGCGGTCGGCGAGACCACCGCCCGGCTCGCGGACCAGTTGGACTACGCCGAGTTGCTCGCGCGGCATTCACGTGAATTCACCCCGGTGAAAACCCGCGCCGAAGACCCGGCGCTGTTGATCTACACCAGCGGCACCACCGGGCCGCCCAAGGGCGCGCTGAAGCCGCACCGGGTATTGATCGGCAATCTTTCCGGATTCGTCGCTTCCCAGAACTGGTTTCCCAAGCCGGCCGACGTGTTCTGGTCGCCGGCCGACTGGGCCTGGACCGGCGGACTGATGGACGCGCTCCTGCCCACCCTTTACTTCGGCCAGCCGATCGTCGCCAACATGGCGAAAACCCGCGAGCGCTTCGACCCGCTGAAAGCCTTTGACCTGATGGACCGCTACGCCGTCACCAACGCCTTCCTGTTCCCCACGGCGCTGAAGATGATGATGAAGGCGGTCGAGTACCCGCGCGAGAAATACGAGCTCAAGCTGCGCGCCATCATGAGCGCTGGCGAGAGCGTGGGCGAGACGGTGTTCCACTGGGCGCGTGACCGCCTGGGCGTGACCCTGAACGAGATGTGCGGCCAGACCGAGATGAACTACGTGGTCGGCAATTCCTGCGAGAAATGGCCGGCCAGGCCGGGCTCGATCGGCCGCCCCTACCCCGGCCACCTGGTGGCGGTGATCGATGCGCAGGGCAATGAAGTAAAACCCGGTACGCCGGGCGAGATGGCGGTAAGGCGCTTCGACATTCATGGCGACCCCGACCCGGTATTCTTTCTCGGCTACTGGCAGAACGACGAGGCGACGCGCAACAAATTCACCGGCGACTGGTGCCGCACCGGCGATGAGGCGGTGATGGATAACGAAGGCTACTTCTGGTACCAGGGCCGGGCAGATGACATGTTCAAGGCCGCGGGCTATCGCATCGGCCCTTCGGAGGTGGAAAATTGCCTGGTCAAGCACACGGCGGTGGCCAATTGCGCGGTGGTGCCCAAGCCGGACGCCGACCGCGGCAACCTGGTCAAGGCCTATGTGGTGCTGATCGAAGGCATGGCCCCCTCCGATGATCTGGTGCAAAGCCTGCAAGCCTTCGTACGCGGCAAACTCGCGCCCTACGAATATCCGAAGGAGATCGAGTTCGTCGATGCCCTGCCGATGACCACCACCGGCAAGGTACAGCGCCGCGTGCTGCGCCTGGCCGAAGAGGAACGCCATCGCAACCGCCTTGCCGCCATCGCACGCTGAGGTCTGGCAACCCCGTCGCAAACCCAATAGCAATCCCGTCAACACAAATGGAGAACAACATGCTGGAACTGTATACCGCGGGCACCCACAACGGCATCCGCGCCAACATCGCCCTGGCGGAGTCTGGCCTTCCTTACACGGTGCACAAGCTGAACCTCTCGGCCGGCGACCAGCGCCGGGCGGACTACCTCGAGGTCAATCCGGCCGGGCGCATTCCCGCGCTGGTGGACCCTCAGGGGCCGGGTGGGGAAACGCGCATTTCGCAGTCCGGCGCGATCATGATGTACGCCGCCAACAAGTCGGGGAAGATGTGGCCGGCCAGCGACGCCGGCAAGATCGCCGCGCTGCAATGGCTGATGTTTGCCTGCACCGACGCCGCGCCCTGGAGCGGGGTATATAACCAGGCGATGAACATGATGCCGGAGAAGGTGGACGCCAACATCGAGTACTGCAAGCAGCGCCTGCTGCGCTGGTTCGGCGAGGCTGACGCGCAACTGGGCAAGACCGAATACCTGGCCGGCGAACTCTCGCTGGCGGACTACGCGATTTTCCCCATCATCAACCAGCGCAAGGCGCTGGTCGAGGAAGCCGGGATGAAAAACCTGCTGCGCCTGTGGAGCAAGGTGGGCAACCGGTCCGGTGTGCAAAAGGGATTGAGCGAATCGACCTGATCGAACTGAAAGAAGGCATGAAACGAAAAACGCCGGCATCATGCCGGCGTTTTGTTTGCGGCTTGCCCGCCTACTTCGCCTCGGCCAGCTTGCGCCAGGTGTCGACCACCGTGTCCGGGTTCAGGCCCAGCGCGGTGATGCCGATATCGCGCAGCCACAGCGCCAGGTCCGGATAGTCCGACGGACCCTGGCCGCAGATGCCGACATATTTGCCTTCGGCGCGGCAGGCCTTGATCGCCATCTCAAGCATGATCTTCACCGCCGGGTCGCGCTCGTCGAAGGAAGCGGCCACCAGCCCGGAGTCGCGGTCCAGGCCCAGGGTGAGCTGGGTCAGGTCGTTCGATCCGATCGAGAAACCGTCGAAGTATTCAAGATACTGCTTGGCCAGGATGACATTGGTCGGCAGTTCGCACATCATGATCATCCGCAGGCCATTTTCGCCGCGCTTGAGGCCGTGCGAAGCCAACAGCTCGATGGTCTTTTTGCACTCGGTGAGGGTGCGCACGAACGGGATCATGATCTCGACATTGGTGAAGCCGAGGTCGTCGCGCACCCGCTTCATCGCTTCGCATTCCATGCGGAAGCACTCGGCGAAATCCGGCGAGACATAGCGCGAAGCGCCGCGGAAACCGAGCATCGGGTTCTCTTCGTCCGGCTCGTAGAGCGCGCCGCCGATCAGCTTCTTGTACTCGTTGGACTTGAAGTCTGACAAGCGCACGATCACGCTCTTCGGCCAGAAGGCGGCGGCGATCGTGGCCACGCCTTCGGCGAGCTTCTCGACGAAAAATTCGCGCGGATTGGCGTAGCCGCGGGTCAGCGAGGCGATCGCGCGGCGCAAATCGTCCGGCACGTTCGGATAATCGAGGATCGCGCGCGGGTGCGCGGCGATGTAGCTGTTGATGATGAATTCCAGGCGCGCCAGGGCGACGCCGTCGTTGGGCAACTGGCAGAAGTCGAACGCCAGTTGCGGGTTGCCGACGATCATGCCGATTTTCACCGGGATCTTCGGCATTTCGCCACGGCGCGATTCGGTGATTTCGGTTTCCAGCTTGCCGGCGTAGATATTGCCGGTGTCGCCTTCGGCGCAGGAAACCGTCACTTCCATGCCGTCCGTGAGGACTTCGGTGGCGTCGGCGCAGCCCACCACCGCCGGCACACCCAGCTCGCGCGCGATGATGGCGGCGTGGCAGGTGCGCCCGCCACGATTGGTGACGATGGCCGAGGCGCGCTGCATCACCGGTTCCCAGTTGGGGTCGGTCATGTCGGCCACCAGGATGTCACCTTCCTGCACCTTGTCCATGTCGGAAGCGTCGAGCACAACCCGCACTTTGCCGGTGCCGATCTTTTGCCCGATGGCCCGGCCGGTAACCAGCACCTTGCCGGTGCCCTTGAGCACGAAACGTTGCTGCACGTCGTTGTTGTCCTGCGACTTCACCGTCTCCGGGCGCGCCTGCAGGATGTACATCTTGCCGTCGCCGCCATCGCGGCCCCACTCGATGTCCATCGGCCGGCCGTAGTGCTTTTCGATGGTCACGGCGTAGCGCGAGAGTTCCAGCACGTCTTCGTCGCTGATCGAAAAGCGGTCGCGGTCGGCCTCGGCATTGTCCACCGTCACGGTGGACTTGCCGGCGCGCGCTTCGCTGCCGAAAATCATCTTGGTCAGCTTGGAGCCGATCGAGCGGCGGATCACCGCCGGCTTGCCCTTTTCCAGCATCGGCTTGTGGACGTAGAACTCGTCCGGGTTCACCGCGCCCTGCACCACCGATTCGCCCAGGCCATAGCTGGAGGTGATGAAGACGACGTCGCGGAAACCGGACTCGGTGTCGAGGGTGAACATCACCCCCGCCGCGCCGGTGTCCGAGCGCACCATTCGTTGCACCCCTGCCGACAATGCGACCTCGGCATGCGTAAATCCTTTGTGCACCCGGTAGGAAATCGCGCGGTCGTTGTACAGCGAGGCGAACACTTCCTTCATCGCGTGGAACACATTGTCGATGCCGACGATGTTGAGAAAGGTTTCCTGCTGGCCGGCGAAGGAAGCGTCGGGCAGGTCTTCGGCCGTGGCGGAGGAGCGCACCGCCACCGAGATCTGTGCGCCGGCGCTCATTTTTTCAAAGGCGGTACGAATCTGCGCTTCAAGCTCCGGCGGAAACGGCGTATCGATGATCCATTGGCGGATTTCCTTGCCGGCCGTGGCCAGGGCGCGCACGTCCTCGACATTCAGGGTTTCCAGGCGGGTGGCGATTTTTTGCGCCAGGCCCTTGTGCTCAAGAAAGTCGCGAAAGGCCAGCGCGGTGGTGGCAAAGCCGCCGGGCACGCGTACGCCGGAGCCGGCCAGCTGACTGATCATCTCGCCCAGGCTGGCATTCTTGCCGCCGACCCGGCCGACATCGCTATTGCGCAGATTCTCGAATGCGATGACGTACTCTTTACCCGCCATGAACTTCCCCTAGCTAGAATATTGGTCCTACAATCTATGACAGGATTTTCGCGATAAATTCCACAGCAAGCCGGAATGAATCCCGAAAAGCGCATCATCCGACCGCATCCGCTCCCGTGGAGGCGAGGCAAGCGCAGGCGAGACCGCAATTTTACCCGCTTAGCCCTGTTGCCGCAGAGCAGCATAATCCCGGGAAACCGGGTTTAGACCCCCTCCCCATGCTCAAATTGTCCCGCCTCCTCGCCGCCTTCCTGCTCCTCCTTTCAGGCTTCGCTGCCCAAGCGCAGCCGCTGCGCTGCGAACTGAACGGCGAATCAGTCAACCCGGCCAACGGCAGCACCACCGCCGGCAAAACCGGCCTGATGCGCTGCCGCACCGAAGACGGCGCCTTGCAGCACGAAGAGGAACTGAAAAACGGCAAGTTCATGGGTCGCCGCGTGTTCTACAGCCGCGAAGGCCGCAAGGAACACAATGTCAATGAAAAGGGCAACCTCGACGGTGTCGCGCGCGAGTTCTACCCCGGCGGCAAGCTGAAGGACGAGGCGCTGTACAGCAATGGCGAGCGCAGCGGTCTGGGCAAACATTTTTACGAAAGCGGGCAACTGGAGCGGCTGTCCTTTGCCGTCATCCGCAACGGCGGCAACAGCGAACGCAGCATCAGCCTGGAATACACCGAAGATGGCAAGCTGACCGCCCTGCAATGCGGCACCCGCTCTCTCCTCCCGGAAGATCGGGCGCCCTGCGGCTTTGCCGGTGCGCCCAGCAAGGTCGAGTTCTACAGGCGCTCGCGCAACAGCACCAGCCTGGTGAAGCGCGCCAGCTACCGCGAAGGCGTGCTGGTCGAAAGCACCGACCTGAACGACGCCGGCCAGCCGCAGCGCAGCTACAGCCTGAAAGACGGCGTCGAGACCACGCGCGAATATTTCCCCGACGGCAAGCCGCGTCGCGAACGCGCCTTGAGCCGTGATGGCAACGAGCGCGGCCGCGACGGCAGCGAGCGCGAATGGGCGAACAACGGCCAGATGATCCTGGAAAAGCGCTACGCCGGCGGCGCCGAAACCGGCGCCACCGAGTGGTTCATGAACGGCAACCTGAAGCAAAAGCGCGTCTCCGAGGGCGCCGGCCGCGACGCCCTGGTGCGCAGCGAGCGCTATTACGACACCGGCAAGCTCGCCGAGCGGAGCACTACCCGCGCCGGCCGCCCGATGGGCAAGCGCGAATCCTTCGATGAAGCCGGCACCCTGCGCGAAGAGGCGATATACGACGAGCGCGGCGTGCTGAAAAACAAGCGCAGCTTCGACGAGCATGGCAAGCTCAGCGCCGACGAGGAATATTTCGAAGACGGCTCGAGAAAACTCAAACCCCTATAGGCGCCCATGTCCGCACCCCCTGATACAACGCCCGCCCCCCCCCCGGCGGTGATCAACAGCCAGGCGCCCACGCGCAGCGTGTTTTTCATCTCCGACGGCACCGGCATCACCGCCGAAACCCTGGGCTACGCCCTGCTGACCCAGTTCGAGGGCCTGCCGACGCGCCAGGCGCGCATGCCCTTCATCGACGCGATCGACAAGGCGCATGCGGCGGTGGCCCGGATCAACCAGGCGGGCAAGGACGACGGCGTGCGCCCGGTGGTGTTCAACACCCTGGTCAATGCCGAGACTTCCAGCGTGATCCACGGCGCCGACGCCCTGGTGCTGGACCTGTTCGAAACCTTCATCGGGCCGCTGGAACGCGAACTGGGCCTGGCCTCCACCCACACCATCGGCCGCTCGCACAGCGCGACCAAGAACCAGGCCGAGTACAACCACCGCATCGAGGCGATCAACTTCACCCTGGCGCACGACGACGGCCAGACCGACAAGAACCTGGCCGAGTCCGACGTCATCCTGGTCGGCGTCTCGCGCAGCGGCAAGACGCCGACCTCGCTCTACCTGGCGCTGACCTTCGGCCTGAAGTGCGCCAACTATCCGCTGATCCCCGACGACTTCGAGCGCCAGACCCTGCCAGGCTCGCTGGTGCAGCACCGCTCCAAGCTGTTCGGCCTGACCATCCTGCCGGAACGCCTGACCGAGATTCGCAACGAGCGCCGCGCCAACAGCAAGTACGCCTCACTGGAAAATTGCCGTTATGAAGTGGCCGAGGCCGAGGCGCTGATGCGCCGTGAAGGCATCCGCTGGCTCTCGACCACCACCAAGTCGATCGAGGAAATCGCCACCACCATCCTGCAGGAGGTGAAATTGGAGCGTCGGTCGTTTTAGGGGCAGGGGCTACGCCTTTTCCAGCTGCTCGGCCATCGGCTTGTAAAGCTGCTCCAGCGCCTTTTTCGCTTTTTCATACAGCGCCGCATCGCGGGTGCGCTTGCCGATCAGGCCCAGGCCATACCAGGCGAAGACATCGGCGCGGTCGATCTCGATGGCGCGGTTGTAAGCCGCCAGCGCCGCCTGGCTTTGCCCGCTTTCGCGCCGCAGGTCGCCCAGGATCACATAGGCGGTGCCGGAGTACGGATCGATCTGCAGCGAGCGTTGCACGGCGTCCAGCCCGCGCGCGTAGTCGCCCAGGTTTTTCAGCGAGTAGGCATAGAAATTCCAGGCGCCGCCTTCCTCGGGCACCAGGCGCACCGCCTCGGCGAAACAGTCGCGCGCCAGCGCGTTCTCGCCCAGTTGCAAATGGCCGTAACCGGCGATTTCCCACCATTGGCCGCGCTTCGGATCGCGGTCCAGTTTTTCACGCGCCAGGACGATCAGACCCAGCCAGTCCTTCTTTTTCATCAGCGGCGCGGACTCCTTGAATTCGGAGCGCACTTCGGAATCGCCGATCATCGTCGCGAACAGTTCGGGGCTGGCCAGGCTCAGCGCGGCCTGCGTCACCATGAACGCGCAAGCGGACAGGCCCGTGGCAAGCGCGCCCGCCAGTGCGAGACAAGCCAGCCGGCGCACCACGCTTCCCATCGCCCCACCCGGATCTTTCAAATTTTTCTCCCGCCTGCCGCGCGGCGCTGGCGCAAGGCCTCGAACATGCAGATGGCGCCGGCCGCCGCGACGTTGAGCGACTCCGCCGCGCCCGCCATCGGGATCGACACCCGCAGCGCGGCAGCCGCCAGCATGGCCTCCGACACCCCCGCGCCTTCGTTGCCCAGCAGCCAGGCCACCGGCCCGCGCAGGTCGGCATCATAAACAGTCGCATCCGCGTGCGAGGAAGTGGCGATCAGCGGCGCCTGCAGGCGCGGCAGGGCCAGGGCCAGGTCGACACCCTCGTAAATAGCCATGCCGAAATGCGCGCCCTGCCCCGAACGCAGCACCTTGGGCGACCAGGCATAAACCGTCTGCATCGACAGCAGCACATGCGCGACGCCCGCCGCCGCCGCGCTGCGCAGCAGGCTGCCGAGGTTGCCGGGGTCCTGCAGGTGCTCGATCAGCAGGCAATCGCCTTCGAGGCGCGCCGGCAACGGCGGATGCGGCGTACGCACCGCCGCGATCAGGCCGACGCCATGCTCGACCTGGCTGACCGCGGCGAACAGGTTGTCCGGCAGTTGCAGCGCCTCGCCCTCGGCTTGCGCCAGCAGCGCCGCGATCTCCGGATGCGCGGCGCCGGACTCGCTCACCGCCAGCAGCTCGGGCGCGCCAATTTGCTCGAAATAGGCCGCCACCAGGTGCACGCCGTCGAGCAGGCTCAAACCCTCGCGCTTGCGCGCTTGTGAAGAACTCGCCAGCCGCGTCAGCAGCTTGTAACCCGGGTTGTCGCGTGAGGCGATGGCTTTGAGTCTCATGCCCGGATTATAGGAGACGGCCGCGGGTCAGGCCCGGCCAGCCGGTCGTGGCGCCCTAGAGCGCCGCGAAGTCGCCGCGCATTTTTTCGCGCTGCGCCGCATCCGGCAGCGCGCCACGCGCCGCGCCCAGGTTGTCGGCGAGGTGCCGGGGATTGCGCGTGCCGGGGATGACGCAGGTGACGGCCGGGTGGCCGATGATCCACTTGAGGAAAAACTGCCCCCAGCTCTGGATGCCTAGTTCCTGCGCGGCCCAGGCCGGCACCGGCTTGCCGCGGGTGCGCGCGAACAGGCTGCCTTCGGCGAACGGCCGGTTCACCAGCACCGCCGCACGCTGCTCCTGACACACCCCGAGCAGGTGCTGCTCGGCCTCCGGCTCGGCCATCGAGAAGTTGAACTGGACAAAATCGACCTTGTGCTTTTTCAGCGCCCGCTCCAGGTCGGCGTGGGCGCCGGCGTGGTAATGGGTGATGCCAAGGTAGCGCACGCGCTTTTGCTCGCGCCACTTGGCCAGGGTGGCCAGATGGGTTTCGGTATCGACCAGGTTGTGCACCTGCATCAGGTCGAGCACGTCGACGCGCAGGCGCTTGACCGAAGTGTTCATTTGCGCGATGCCTTCGTCGCGCCCGCGGGTCCATACCTTGGTGGCGATGAACAGCTTCTCGCGCACCTTCAGTTCCTGGGTGACGTCGCCGGTGACGCTCTCGGAGCGGCCGTACATCGGCGAAGAGTCGACGACTTTGCCGCCGCCGTCGACCAGCGCCTGCATGGTGGCGCGCGCCTCGCCGTATTCGGCGCCGCTGCTGGCGACATCGAACACCTGCCAGGTGCCCAGGCCCACCACCGGCAATTTTTCGCCGCTGGCGGGAATCGGACGGGTAATCAAGGCTTCAGCACTCATGGCGGACCCCATGGAAAGACCAGGGAAAGCCGCCAGGCCTTGGCAAAAATGCCGGCGGTCCATGGACGTACTCTACGCCGGTTTTTTCACCGGCGGCATATCGGTGATGGTACCCAGCCCCACTTCGGCGGCGAAGAACGGCGTCTCCGACAGCGTCGGGTGTGGATGGACAGTCAGGGCCACGTCTTCCAGATCCGCGCCCATTTCCAGGGCCAGGGTCATTTCGGCGATCAGTTCGCCCGCGTTGACGCCGACGATGCCGGCACCGAGGATGCGCTGGCTCTTCGGCTCATAGATCAGCTTGGTCAGGCCGTCGGCACGGCCGACCGAAATCGCGCGCCCGGAAGCGGCCCAGGGAAAAACGGCGACGGCATGCTCGATACCGTCCTTTTTCGCCTGGGTCTCGGTCAGGCCCATCCACGCCACTTCGGGGTCGGTGTAGGCCACCGAGGGAATGGTCATGGCGTCGAAGGCCGCCTTGTGGCCGGCGATGGTCTCGGCCGCCACATGGGCTTCGTGGGTCGCTTTGTGCGCCAGCATCGGCTCGCCGCAAATGTCGCCGATGGCGTAAATGTGCGGCACACCGGTGCGCTGCTGCTTGTCCACCGGAATGTAGCCGCGCTCGTTCACCGTGACACCGGCGGCTTCGGCCGCGATGTCCTTGCCGTTCGGGCGACGGCCGACAGCCAGCAGTACGCGATCGAACATCTGTTGCGCGGGTTGCGGTGCATTGCTGCCTTCCGCGCCTTCGAAGGTGGCGAGCAGGCCTTCGGCCTTGGCTTCGATCTTGGTGACCTTGGCCTTGAGGTAGATCGCCTCGTAGCGTTTCTCGATGCGCTTTTGCAGGATCTTCACCAGGTCGCGGTCGGCGGCGGGGATCAGGCCGTCGGCGAATTCGACCACCGTGACTTTGGAGCCGAGCGCGTCGTACACGCAAGCCATTTCCAGGCCGATGATGCCGCCGCCGATCACCAGCAGGCGCTTGGGCACGTCGGCCAGTTCCAGCGCGCCGGTGGAGTCGACCAGGCGCTTGTCGTCGCAAGGGAAACCGGGAATCTTCGCCACTTGCGAGCCGGCGGCGATGATGCAGCTGTCGAAGGAGACTTTTTTCTCGCCGTCCTTGGTCTTGACCGTGAGCATATTGGGGCTGGTGAATTTTCCCACGCCTTCGACCACCGTCACCTTGCGGCCGCGGGCCATGCCGCCTATGCCCTTGGTCAGCTTGCCGACGACGCCGTCTTTCCAGGCGCGCAGGGCGTTGATGTCCACCTTCGGCTTGCCGAAGCTGATGCCGCTGTGCTCCATCTCCTCGGCTTCGGTGATTACCTTGGCCGCATGCAGCAGGGCCTTGGAGGGAATGCAGCCGACGTTCAGGCAGACACCGCCCAGCGATGCGTAGCGCTCCACCATCACGACATTCTTGCCGAGGTCGGCGGCGCGAAAGGCGGCGGTGTAGCCGCCGGGGCCGGAACCTAGTACCAGTACCTCGGCATGCACATCGCCCTGTGGCACCGGGCCTGCGGCGGCCGGCGCGGAGGCGGGTTTGGCGGCAGCGGGAGCAGGGGCCGGCGCAGCGGGCGCCGGCGCCTGTGCGGCCGCAGGCGCGGGCTTGGCCGGCGCGGCAGGCGCCGCGGCAGCGCCGCTGGACTCCATGACGAGGATCAGGCTGCCGGTGTTGACCACGTCGCCCAGCTTGACCTTGAGTTCCTTCACCACGCCGTCTTCGGGCGCTGGAATCTCCATCGTCGACTTGTCGGACTCGACCGTGATCAGCGATTGCTCTTTGGCGATCGTGTCCCCGGCCTTGACCAGGATTTCGATCACCGGCACGTCCTTGAAGTCGCCGATGTCCGGGACCTTTACTTCGATAGCGCTCATCGCGGTTTCCTGTTCCTCGTTACGGCGTATTTGTATTACTTGGTGCGCATCACGTGCATGTTGATCGGCCCTGCGGAGTTCTTGTCGAATTCACAGCCGGCGTTGACACCCACTTCGGCCACTTCGCGCGCGGTCTTCGCGCGGTCGTAAGACGCGTACATCGCCCCCAGCGCGAAGGTGCGGCCCGAGCCGATGGCCCAGAAGCGGTCGAAGGCGAACACCTCGCGGTAGGAGTAGACGCCGTAGATGCCGCTGGCGTTGGCCATCACCATGATGTAGTGCGAAGACTCGTAGGGATCGTCGTCCTCTTCCTTCGGGTTGAGGTAGAAAAATTCCTTGAGCAGCGGGTGCAGCGACACCATGGTGGCGAACACCTCGGCCTTGCTGTTGAAGCGCGGCGCGTCGAGCTTTTTCAGCGCGTTTTCCACCACATGGTGGTGCGCGCTGGAACCGGCGATGCCGATGAAGGTGTCCTTCACCTTGAAGATCTTCGCGTTTGCCTCGTAACGCGAGGAAAGGCGCGTGTCGCCGAAAGTGGTGAGGCGGTCGGCGGCGATCGCTACCTGGTTGTTTTTCCTGACGACGGTGATGGTGGTCATGTGCTTGCGATGGTCCTGGGATT
>DATAZV010000197.1:0-2706 GCA_036271855.1 Burkholderiales bacterium | reverse complement strand
ATCTGCTGGGAGAACTACATGCCCCATCTGCGCAGCGCCCTGTATGCCGGCGGCACCCAGTTCTGGTGCGCGCCGACCGTCGACGACCGCGACGTCTGGCAGGCCTCGATGCGCCACATCGCCGTGGAGGGACGGTGTTTTGTCGCCAGCGCGTGCCAGTACATGCTTCGTGCCGACGCACCATCCGACTACGACTGCATGCAGGGCAATGATCCGGATACGGTGCTGATTCGCGGCGGCAGCGTGATCGTCTCGCCGCTGGGCGAAATCCTGGCGGGGCCGCTTTACGGCACCGAAGGCCTGCTGGTGGCCGACGCCGACCTTTCCGACCATACGCGCGGCAAATACGATCTCGACGTCACCGGCCACTATGCCAGGCCCGACGTGTTCCAGCTCACCGTCAATCGCTCGGTCCAGGCCGCGGTGGCCGACCGGGCGCCAGGCGCGCACGCCGAGCTCAAATAAGAACCCACAGGAAAAAACCACCATGAGACTGGTTACCCAGGCGGAAATCGCCCGCAACCTGACATTTGCGAAACTCATTCCGGCCCTGCGCCAGGGCTTCATCGACCATTCGCGCGGGCTGGCCTACTCGGCGCCGATTACCAACATCGATTTCGCCGCGGAACGCGGGGAGATGCACATCAAGCCGGGCTTTCTGAAAAGCGCGCCGGATGTCTGCGTCAAGGTCGTCACCTGCTTTTACGACAACCCCGTCTACAGCCTGCCGACGCGCGACGGCTGCGTGGTGGTGGCCGACCGCCGCGATGGACGCATGAAGGCGCTGTTGGCCGACGGCGGCCTGATCACCGACATGCGTACCGCCGGCGCCAGCGCCGTGGCGATCGACCTGTTGCAGAGGAAGCCCGAAATCGATCTTGGCCTGGTAGGCGCCGGCACCCAGGCGCTGTGGCACGCCCGCGCCATCGCCCAGGTGCGCAAGCTGCGCCGGGTGCAGGTCTGGGGCCGCGACCCGCTGAAGGCGCGGGTACTTGCCGGGCGCATCGGTGCGGAACTGGCGATCCCCGCCGGCAGTGGTAGCCTAGAGGCTGCGCTGGCCAGTGACGTGGTGGTAACCGCCACCCCGGCGCGCACGCCGATATTGGGCAACCAGTTTCTCAAACCGGGCGCGGTCATCGTGGCGATGGGCGCCGACGCGGTAGGCAAACGCGAGCTGGGAGAAGAGGCAGTGAAGCGGATCTCGCAATTCGTCGCCGACGACGCTGCCCAATGCAGGCAGTACGGCGAGCTGCAATGGTTACCGGCGGAGCGGCCCGCGCTTGAACTCGGGCGCCTGCTGGCGGGCCTGGAACCATACCGCGCCGATGCGGAAGACGTGGTGGTATTCGATTCCACCGGCCTGGGGTTTCAGGACGCCGTCGGCGCCCGCCTGGTGCTCGAGGCGCTGGGCTAGCGCCCCGCGATGGCGCCGCCGCCCGTTGCGCCCAAGGAGTCCGCGCCTGCCGAGGCGAGCCCGGACTTTGTCGCGCCGGGCGGGCGGGTCTTGCCCTCGATGCAATTCGGGGTGCTCAAGTACTTTCTCATGGTCGCCAAAACCGGCTCGATCCGCCTCGCCGCGGAAGAGCTGTACGTCGCCCCTTCCGCGGTCAGCCGGCAAATGGCCGCGCTGGAGGGCGACCTCGGCGTGCCCTTGTTCGAACGCAGCGCCAAGGGCGTGCGCCTGACCGCCGCCGGCGACGTGTTTGCCGCCACCGCACGTTCGATCTTTCGCAAGATGGAGCGCGCCCGCTCCGAGATAGACGACCTGCGCGGCCTCAAGCGCGGGCATGTGATCATCTATGCGGTCGAGGGCGTGGTGGCCGAGTTCCTGTTTCCGCTGCTGGCGGAATTCAACCGCCATTACCCCAATATCAGCTTCGACATCCAGGTCACCGGCACCGATGACGTATTGCGCGCCCTGGTCGAGGATCGCGGCGACATCGGCCTGGCCTTCAGCCCCGAGGCCAATCCGGACATCCTGCCGATCAGGCAGACGGTGCATCCGGTGGTGGCCGTGGCGCTGCCCGATCATGCGATCGCCTCCAGCACCACGCTGCCGGTGGCGGAACTGAATCGCCATGTATGCGGGCTGCCCGATCGCACCTTCGGGGTCAGGCGCGTTCTCGATGAAGCCCTGGCGCGCGCCGAGGCGCCGACCAAGCCATTTCTTCAGGTCAATTCGATCGAGATGGCCAAGGCCTTCGTGCGCGCCGGCATGGGCCTGACGGTATTGCCGGAATTCGCCGTCGACACCGAAAGAAAGCGCGGCGAATTCGTTACAGTGCAGTTGTGCGAGGACAGCGGGGCAATTTCCGCCACCCTGGTCCTGTGCACCCATCGCGACCGGCATCTGAGCGCTGCCGCGCGCAAGGTGCTGGGCGCGCTGAACGATGCGATGCTGGGGCATGGCACGCACGCTTGATCTCGCGGGGCAGCGCAGGCGCCTTGAAAAACGCAAAGCCTGAGGCCAGCTGATTGCCCGCTTGAACGGCGATGGGTCAGTACGACTTCGGCAATCCCAGCACCTTTTCGGCGATGAAGCAGAAAATGAGCTGCGAACTGACCGGCGCGATGCGCGGCAGCATGGCTTCGCGGAAGTAGCGTTCGACGTGGTAGTCCTTTGCGTAGCCCATCCCCCCGAGGGTGAGCACCGCAGTTTCACAGGCGCGAAATCCCGCTTCGGCTCCAAGATATTTGGCCGCATTG
>DATAZV010000196.1:0-28018 GCA_036271855.1 Burkholderiales bacterium | reverse complement strand
GCCGTGGAGGACGGCGGCGAATTTCCAGCCGAGGTTGTAGCTGTCTTGCAGGCTGGTGTTGAGGCCCTGGCCGCCGGTGGGCGGGTGGATGTGGGCGGCGTCGCCGACGAGGAAGACGCGGCCCTGGCGATAGCGGCCGGCCAGGCGCGCGCTCATGCCGTAGGCGGAGGCCCAGTTGACGCTGCGCACGTGGATGTCGGTGCGGCCGGTGCGCGCGGCAACCATGGCGTTGAGGCCGGCGGCGGTGAGGTCTGGCTCCTCCTGCATGCCGATGGGGGCTTGCAGCTGGAACAGGCCGGTGCCGGGCAGCGGGCAGAGCCAGAGGGCGGTTTCGCGGGTGACGCCCCAGCGGTGCCAGGCGTCGCGGGCGACGCCATCGGCCTCGACATCGGCGGCGATGGCGCGCACGTTGAGGGTTTCGCCGGGGAAATCTATGTTCAACACGTGGCGCACCAGGCTGCGGCCGCCGTCGGTGCCGGCGAGGTAGCGCGCGCGTAGCTGCTCCTCACCTTGCGGGGTGGCGATGCGCGCGGTGACGCCCTCTTCATCTTGCGTGAAGGCGAGCAGCTCGTGACCGAATTGCACGTGGTGGCCTAGCTCAGCCAGGCGTTCGCGCAGCACGGCTTCGGTGAGGAACTGCGGCAGCATGAGCGGGGCGCCGTAGGGTTCGGCGGGGTTGGAGGCGTCGGGCAAGGCGGGCTCGTCTGTGTAGCCGGTGCCGCGGTAGTTGCGCACCGGAGTATGCAAGGTGGCGAGGGCGCAGATGCGGTCGATCACGCCCATGTCTTCGAACACTTCGAGGCTGCGCGGTTGCAGGCCTTTGCCGCGCGAGCCGCGAAAGGGCTCGGGGGCTTTGTCGATCAACGCAAAGGCGATGTTGCGGCGGGCCAGCTCGATGCCCAAGGCCAGGCCGGAGGCGCCGGCGCCGCAGATGAGGACGTCGGTTTTATATTCTTCTTGCGGCATGGTTTGGGCAGCGCGGGTAGCGGATGCGCCAATTCTAGATCCAATCGCGCGCGCACCGCTTCAACACCTGCGGCAGCCATGCTCCCGCCGTTCGGCGCGGCCCGTGCTTTGCGCGAGGGCCGCGTCGCCTGCTCCATCAATAAAAAGAGAGACCAGGATCAAGTCATTCCGGTTGAGGGGCCCGGGAAAACAATGCGACTCTGGTCTCTTAAAGCACATCCGGCCAGTGCGGACGGCCGCGGCCGCCCGCCTGGCATGCTTGCAGCGTCAGGCTTCAATCGGCTGCATTCGCGAGACGTGGCGGTCGCGCCGCGCGACATGCATGCCGCGCAGCCAGAAGAACAGTTGCAGCACGATCAGCGCGGTGGAAGCGGCGACGAAGCAGGCGCTGATCGGGCGCTGGACGAATACCAGGAGGCTGCCGCGCGAGAGCAGCGCGGCGCGGCGGAAGTTTTCTTCCACCAGCGGCCCCAGCACGTAGCCGAGCAGGATGGGCGCGACGGAAAAGCGCAGGGAGATCAGCAGCGCGCCGAGCAGGCCGAACACCAGGGTTTCGCCGACTTCGAACAGCGAGTTGTTGGTGCTGAACACGCCGACGGCGATAAAGAACAGCGCCGAGGGGAACATGAAGCGGTAAGGCACCTGCAGCAGCTTGACCCAGACGCCGATCAGCGGGACGTTGAGCAGGATCAGCAGGAGGTTGCCGATCCAGAAACTGGCGATCAGGCCCCAGAAGATGTCGGCATGTTCGGAGATCAGTTGCGGGCCGGGCTGGATGCCCTGGATCAGCAGGGCGCCGAGCAGCAGCGCCATCACGGCGTCGCCGGGGATCCCTAAGCTCATGGTGGGGATGAAGTCGACCTGGGTCTTGGAGTGCGAGGCGGCCTCGGGCGCGGCCACGCCTTCGAGGGCGCCGTGGCCGAAGCGCTCGGGCGTCTTGGAGATTTTTTTCTCCAGGGCGTAGGCAATGAAGGTGGTGATGGTGGGGCCGGTGCCGGGCATGCCGCCGAAGGCGGTGCCGACCAGCGTGCCGCGCACCATCGGCCAGAACGCCTGCTTGATTTCGGCCTTGCTGGGGCGCATGTCCTTGAGGGTCATTTTCATGCCGCTGCCGATGATGTGCATGCGGTTGACGTTGCACAGGAAGTCGGCCACGCCGAACAGGCCGAGAGCCAGGGCCACCAGTTGCACCTGGTCGGAGAGCTCGGGAAAGCCGAAGGTGAAGCGCGCGGTGCCGGTGTTCACATCGGTGCCGACGACGCCGATCAACAGGCCCAGCGCGGTCATGGCGATGCCCTTGAGCGGCGAGCCCTTGGACATGGTGCCGCCGGCGATCAGCCCGAGCAGCATGATGGAGAACAATTCCGCCGGGCCGAACTTGAAGGCGATCGACACCAGCAGGGGCGAGGCGAAGATCATCACCAGGATGCCGACGGAGGCGGCGAAGAAGGAGGACATCATGGTGATGCCGAGCGCCGTTCCGCCCTTGCCTTGTAATGTGAGCGGGTAGCCGTCGAGACAGGTGACGGCGTGCGGCGGATGGCAGGGCAGGTTGAGCAATATCGCGCCGATGGCGCCGCCGTATTGCGAGCCGTAGAAAATGCCGGCGAGCATCAGGATGGCGGGCACCGGGTGCAGGGTGTAGGTGAGCGGCAGCAGCATCGAGATGGCGGAGAGCGCGCCCATGCCGGGCAGCACGCCGATCAGGTTGCCGATCAGCACGCCGAAGAATGACCACATCAGGTTGTGCGGCTCCAGCGCGACGTGGAAGCCTTGCAGCAAGTCGTTCAGGGTTTGCGCGAGCATGTCAGTTCCCCCAGGTAAACAGGGGGAACTGCAGTTGCAGGCCCCAATAGAAAACCACCCAGGCGATGAGGCACATCCCCAGGGCCAGCGCCAGCGCGGCCTTGATGGTGTTCTGCTTGTCGCCGAGAGCGGAGATGAAGACGATGACGAAGGTCGCCGGCAGCAGCCCGCCGTAGTGGCCGACGATGACGAAGGCGATGATGGAGCTGATGATGCAGGCCCAGCCGCGCCATTCCGGCGGCAGGTACTCGGCGTTTTCTTCCACTTCGCCGCGCGCGCCCATGGCGATCAGCACACCCATGAAGGCGATGATGGCGCCGATGGCGACCGGGAAATATCCCGGGCCCATGTGGCGCAAATCGCCGATGTGATAGCCGAATCCCATGTAGACGGCGCCCAGGCCGATCAGCATCAGCAGCGCGCCGCCATAGTAGTCCCGGTGATAGCGGCTGAAGAATCCGCGGGAGCTTCCGTCTTCCATATTGCTGTGTCTCCAATGTCCCGCACGCGGACGGTTCGCGATTGGTTTTTGGGCCGGGCAAGGCTGCCCGCTGGCGCGCGCGGTCTTGCCGGCGCGTCCGTTTAATACTTGTGATGCTAGCGATTTGGCGCGCGATTGCGTGTGTCAAGTTGTAAAAACTTGTGAATGCGCGGCGCCGCGCAATGCGGAGGCAAATGCAAAATCCGTGTGTACGAATTTGCGCTGTCCATCTGCGCAGGTTATCCCGCTGCGCGGGACGGATCATGCGGCGATGCGTTTTACCTAAGTAAATTAACGCATGGTGAAAACCCTGTGAGCGAAGACCGGATATGTTTTTTTCGGCATACGCGCCTGAAGAATATTCGCGGCCGCCGCTTTTATTTCGCGGCCTGCGTCTCGCGGAACGGCCGTATCTTCACCAGCAGCGCGCCCACTGCCAGCCCGACACCGTAGATGCCCAGCGGCAGGAAGGCCATGGCGGGCTGGCCGCTCAGGTCCCAGGCGATGCCGCAGAACACCGGCACGATGACGGCGCAGGCGTAGCCGATGGCCAGCAGCCCGGCGGCGCTGCGGGCGACGTCGTCGGCGGGGCTCAATATCGGCGGCAGGGAGAGCATGAGGATGAGCACGCTGGCGGAGGCGAAGCCGACCATGCCGGCGCCGGCGATGACCAGGGCGCTGTTGCCAAAGACGATGCACAGCATGGCGACGACGCAGAGGATGCCGGCGCAGCTGTAGGGCCAGTTGCGCTGCGCCAGGCCGCGGCCGAAAAACAGCAGCAGGAGCGAAGCGGGAATCTGGCTGAGGTTGAGCGAGACCAGGGCGGCGCTGATGTCGGCGGCGCGGCCGGTCACCTGCAGCCAGCGCGGGATGAAGAAGTTGGTGGAGAAGTAGCAGGCGGTGATGCAGCCCATCATGGCGCCGAGTTGCCAGATCAGGCGGTTGTTCCAGTCGGGCCACCATTTTTGCGGCGCGGCGTGGGCGGGCGCGGCGATGGCGCGCGGGGCGAACATGGCGACGAGCACGGCGATGAGTGCGCACAGGCCGCCCCATACCGCGAAGTCGAGGCGCCAGCCGCCGACCAGGGGCACCACCACCGGCAGGGTGAGCGCCACCGGCAGCACTTCGCCGATCAACAGGCCGTTGGTGTAGATGGCGGTGGCCGTGGCGACGTGGCGCGGGGTCCAGGCGCGCACCAGCGAGGGCATGGCGGGCTGCATGACGGCGACGCCGAAGCCGGTGATGGCGGTGGTGATGAAGAGGGTGGCGGCGTCCGGCGCGGCGCCGCGCAGGGCGGAGCCGGCGGCGGTGGCGAGCAGGCCGAAGATCAGGGTGGCGCGGGCGCCGAAGCGGGCAATGAGCAGCGCGCCGGGCACGGCGGCGCAGGCGAACAGCGCGGCGGGGATGCCGGAGAGCAGGCCGACCTGGGTTTCGGAGAGGTTCAGGTCCGCGTGGATCAGCGAGATCACCGGCGCGGGGGCGAGGATGGTCAGGCGCAGGCCGTTGCCGGCGAGCCAGAGCAGGGCCATGCAGAGGTAGAGGTTGTTGAACGATTGCGCGCGCGGGGCGGCGAGGGTTTCGGTGGTCATGCGCGGGGCTTTTCTGGTTATGCGGGCGAGCGCGGTGGATGTTACTCCGGAGCGGGGCCGGTCGAAAACAGCAAGGGAGGCCGGGTTCCGTTTGCGATGGGGCCGTCACCCGGGCAGCGCCGGCCCCACAATTCTGATCACGCACATTTTATGACGGAAAGTGGCTGTTCCCGGGCGCGCTGGCGAGCTCACGGTTGAACCCGCCTGTCATAGCTGTTAGATTTTGCTGCGCGGGCGCCGCACAGGCGGCCCGGTTGTGCCGCGGGGCCATGCCGCCCCGTCAATGATCGAGAGGTCGGCATTGCCGGCGGCGATCACCGGAGACCATTGCCGGACAGAAAGGGAAGCGTTTTGCTGAACCAGCCCAGTAGTTACCGCGGTTTGATTCCGTGGCCGATGTATGTGGAGTTGCAGAACAAGATTCCGCAGCTCGACGACGAGTCTGACTATGTTTACCTGCAGCGGATCAAGCGCGACCCGGACCTGTCGCGCAAGCTGTTCTTCGGCACCGAGATGTTCAAGAACGAGCTGCAGGAGGCGGTGGCGCTGCGCATGATGATGCTGGCGGGCGCCAAGCGGGTGGGACGCGCGGATGCGGACGGCGGCCTGGAGCTCAAGCCGATGAAGTCGCGGCTGGGGAGCGGCGCAACGGACGAGCAGCGCAAGCAGGAGCAGGAGAAGTTCGCCCAGGTGAAGTCGACGGTGGCGGACAAGTACCGCGAAGAGTTCCTGGTCGGCGGGGAGATGCAGAAGCGGCGGGCGAAGGAGGCTTACGCCCTGCTGATCAACCAGTTCGATGCGCAGACGCCTCCCGACGGCAGCATTTTCTGGAACGGGGTCAACGAGCTGGCGCTGGCGAAGATGGTCGATACCTGGAACAAGGACCTGGGGCCGGAGCGCTTCGGCGCGCTGGAGGCGACCACCGCGGCGCGCTATGTGAACAAGAAGTTCGTGTGGGAAGAAGGCGGCACCTTCCAGAAGTATTTTATCGAGGTGTCGGGCATGCTGGGCCATGCGGCGCGCGGCCATGTGACGGCAGTGGTGCGCTGCGGCCTGCGCCACGATTCGATTTTTACCGTCACCGAGCTGCCCAACATGCTGGGCATCGTCAGCAAGCAGCTGATGAAAAAACAGCCGCTGCAGATCACCGACCTCTCCATCGTGGTGATCCAGCCCAAGCATTTGCCCAGCCGCAAGGTGGCGTGTTTCACGAATAACGAGATCACGATGATTCCGATCGTGCGGCCGGTGGCCTGGCGCATCAACGGCCCGGACGATTGCACGATCGACGGCCATGTGGGCCTGCCGGCGGCGGTGCGTGAGCTGTGGTCGCGGGACAAGCCGCCGAAGAAGGAGAGCCCCGGCGCGCGCAAGATCATGAAGGACTTCGAGAACCTGATCAAGTGGCCGTGAGGCCGGCGCTCACGTTGTGGGCGCCTTCAGCTTAAGCGGCTAGACCGGCTCGAAGCCCTGGCGGCGCTTGGCTTCGGCGCGCGCCGGCGCGGCGAGGAACTCGACATAGCGGCGCGCCTCTTCGGGCTGCGCGGCAGCGGCACCCACGCCGGCGGTAAAGGTGCTGATGATTTCGGCGCCCGGCGGCAGGGGGCCGAGGATGTCGATGCCCGGCAGGCTCATCAGCTCGCTGTATTGCTGGATGCCGATGTCGACTTCGCCCTCCGCGATCAGTGCGCCGACCGGGCGGCCGGGCGGCGCCTGGATCAGGCGGCCCTGCAGTTTTTCGGTGAGGCCCCAGGACTGGATCATGCCGAGCAGGGCGACGCCGCTGGGGCCGGTGGAATAGCCGATGCGGGCAGCGGCGAGCAGGGCGGCCTGGAAGGCTTCGAGGGTGGCGATGGACGGGTGCGGCGCACCGGCGCGCACGGCGACGGTAACCAGCGAGTGCACCAGCGGCTGCGCCGAGCCGGCGGCGATTTTGCCGGCGGCGGTGAGCTTGACGATCTGCCCGTGCTCGAGCACGACGATGTCGAACGGCTCACCTTCGGCGACGCGCCGCGCGGCATCGACGCCGCCGACCGATTCGATGGCGACGGCCGTGCCGTGGGCGGATTGGTATGCCTGCGCCATCTCGGCCAAAAACGCTGCGGTGGCTTTGGACGAGATGCCTGTCAGGGTGTTTTGCATTCCTTGCAACTCCAGTAGTTCGGCTGCGCGACTCTCGCTTGCATTCCCGATCACGGAACCGGAACACGGTGCGAAAGTGCGGCCGGCGAGAAGTGGATATCCGGCCCCTTCATTCTACTTTGGACGCTCCCGATGCTGCGGCAGCAGACCGACATGGGCGGGGGAATGCCGCGCCGACGTCCGGCCCAATGCCTGGCGGCGCTTCCAATCCCTGCATGGATTTTGCGGTAACCTTTGGCGATTGCCGCCAGGATGCCGCGCGTGTTCAAACTCACTCTCACTTTCGACAACGGGCCCGAGCCCGAAGTCACGCCCTTCGTTCTTGACGTGCTGGGCCGCCAGGGCATCAGGAGCACCTTCTTCGTGCTGGGCAGCAAGCTGGCGCTTCCCGGCAGGCGCGCGCTCGCTGAGCGTTGCGCGGCCGAGGGGCACTGGATCGGCAATCACACCTATAGCCACGGCACTTCGATGGGTGAGCGCAGCGAGGCCGATGCGGCGCAGATGGAGATCGGGCGCACCGAAGAACTGATCGGCGATCTCGCGCATGCAGAGAAATTCTTTCGTCCGAATGGCGGCGGCGGCAAGCTGGGGCCGCACCTGCTGAGCCCGCGGGCGCGCGACTATCTCATCGAGCGCAATTACAGCGTGGTGCTGTGGAACAGCATTCCCGAAGACTGGAAGGATGCGGACGGGTGGGTGGCGCGCGCCATGGCGCAACTGCGGACGCAGATGGCGCAGGCGCAGCCGTGGTCGCTGATGGTGCTGCATGATCTGCCCAGCGGAGCGATGGCGCATCTGGAGAGCTTCATCGAACAGGCGCGCGCGCTGGGCGCACAGTTCGTGCAGGAGTTTCCACCGGATTGCGTGCCGCTCAGGCGCGGCGTGGCCGCGCCGGGGCTGTCGAGTTACGTCGCCGCGAAGGACTTGCGCGCGGCCGCCTGAGTCGCCCGCATTGCAACCGCTACGCGCTGATCGCGCCGACGAACTGCGCCAGTTCCGGCGTCTTCGGATTGTCGAACACCTCAGCGGGTACGCCCTCTTCGTGGATCCGGCCATGATGCATGAACACCAGGTGGTCGCCGACTTCGCGGGCGAAGCGCATTTCGTGGGTCACCATCACCAGGGTCATGCCTTCGGTGGCGAGGTTGCGCACCACCGCCAGCACTTCGTTGACCAGCTCGGGGTCGAGCGCCGAGGTGATTTCATCGCACAGCAAGACCTTGGGCGACATCGCCAACGCACGGGCGATGGCCACGCGCTGCTGCTGGCCACCGGAGAGATTCTCCGGCAGGGCATCGAATTTTTCGGCCAGGCCGACTTTTTCCAGCATGGCCTTGGCGATCACCCGCGCTTCTTCGCGCGGCATTTTTTTCGCCACCACCGGCGCCAGCATCACGTTCTCGCCCGCCGTGAGATGCGGAAACAAATTGAACTGCTGGAACACCATGCCGACCTTCAGGCGCAACTCGCGCAGCGCAGCCTTGGAAAAGCCCTTGATGTGGGTGCCGTCGACCTCGATCGAGCCGGCCTGGAAAATCTCCAGGCCATTGATGGTGCGCAGCATGGTGCTCTTGCCCGAGCCGCTGCGCCCGATCACCGCCACCACGCTGCCGGGCTGCACTTCGAGCGAGACGCCTTTCAGCACTTCGTTCGTGCCGTAGGACTTGCGCAGGTCTTTAATGTGCACGAGAGCCATGGATCTTTCCTTCGAGGTGACGGGCCCACAGCGACAGCGGCCAGCACAAGGCAAAAAACATCAGCGCCACCAGGCTATAGACCAGGAAGGGCCGGAAGGTGGCGTTGGTCAGCATGGTGCCGGCCTTGGTGAGTTCGACAAAGCCGATGATGGAGGCGATCGCCGTGCCCTTGACGATTTGCACCGAGAAGCCGACAGTGGGCGGAATGGCGATGCGCACGGCTTGCGGCAAGATGACGTGGCGCATCTGCTCGCTGTAGCTCAGCGCCAGGCTGGACGACGCTTCCCACTGGCCCTTGGGGATCGCATCGACGCAGCCGCGCCAGATTTCGGCGAGATAAGCGGCGCTCCACAAGGTGAGCGCCACGCCCGCCGCCAGCCAGGCCGGCACGTCCAGGCCGAATAGCGCCAGGCCGAAGAACATCAGGAACATCTGCATCAGCAGCGGCGTGCCCTGGAACAGTTCGATGAAGCCCTGGGTTGCCAGCACCAGGGGCTTGATGCCGGAGGTGCGGGCGAACAACACCAGCATGCCGACAATGCCGCCGCCGATGAACGCCGTGAGGGTCAGCACAATGGTCCAGCGCGCGGACAGCAGCAGGTTGCGGAATATGTCCCAGGTGCCGATGTCGCTCATCATCGCGCCCCCAGCACGTAGCGGCCGATCAGGCGAAACACCTGGCGCAGGCCGATCGCCAGCCCCAGGTAGATGATGGTGGTGATGAAGTAGACCTCGAAGTTGCGAAAGTTGCGCGAGGCGATGAAGTTGGCGGCGAAGGTGAGTTCTTCCGCCGAAATCTGCGAGCACACCGCCGAGCCCAGCATGACGATCACGCACTGGCTGGACAGTGCCGGCCAGATGCGCTTGAGCGCCGGTATCAGCACCACGTGGCGAAAGATCTGCGAGCCGGAGAGCGCCAGCGTCTCACCCGCCTCGATCTGCCCCTTGGGCGTGGAAGCCAGGCCGGCGCGGATGATCTCCGTGGAATAGGCGCCGAGGTTGATCACCATGGCGATGATGGCCGCCGTCACCTCGCCCAGTTTGACGCCCATGCCCGGCAGGCCGAAAAAGATGAAAAACAGTTGCACGATGAACGGCGTATTGCGCATCAGCTCGACATAGGTGCCGACGATCACCCGCAGCCACTTCGGCCCGTACTGGCGGGACGCCGCGCCGGCAATGCCGACGGAAATCCCCAGGCCGCAGCCCACCACGGTCAACACCGCGGTGAGCCAGATGCCCTTGAGAAAGACTTCGCGATAGCCCCAGAGGTCGCTGAAGTCGAAGTGATAGCCCATGCGCGGCGATCAGCCGTGGGCTAGATCGAAGCCGGCAGCGGCACACCCAGCCATTTTTGCGACATCTGGTTCAGCGTCCCGGCCTGCTTGGCCTTGGCAATCGAGGCGTTGACCGCGGTCATCAGCGCCGGCTCGCCCTTGTTCATGCCGACATAGCAGGGCGAGTCCTTGATCAGGAATTTGGTTTCGGGCTTTTTCGGCGGATGCTTGGCGACGATGGAGGCCGCCACCACGTTGCCGATGCCCACCAGGGTCACCTGGCCGGAGAGAAAGGCGGAGATGGTGCCGTTGTTGTCCTCGAAGCGCTTGATGGTGGTGGAAGGCGGCGCGATCTTGGTCAGTTCGAGGTCTTCCAGGGTGCCGCGGGTGACGCCGATGGTCTTGCCGGCGAGGTCTTCCGCCTTGCTGACTTTTTCTTCCGGAATGCCGAACACGCCGTTGAAATACGGCGCGTAGGCGGAGGAGAAATCGAGCACTTTTTCGCGTTCCGGGGTCTTGCCCAGGGAGGAGATCACCAGGTCCACCTTGTGGGTGGTGAGGTAGGGGATGCGGTTGGCGCTGGTCACCGGCACCAGCTCCAGCTTCACGCCCAAGTCGCGGGCAATGGCGGCGGCCATGTCGATGTCGTAGCCCAGCGGCTTCATGTCGCCGCCCACCGAGCCGAAGGGCGGGTAGTCCTGCGGCACGGCCACCTTGAGGGTGCCGGCCTTCTTGATGTCGGCCAGGGTGTCGGCCCGGGCGGCGCCGGCGTGCAACAGCGGCAGCAGCGCGGCAAACGAGAGGGCGGCGGAGAGAATCACGCGGCGTTTCATGGGGGGCTCCTGATGTCTTTTTTGGGTTTTAGGGTGTTTCTGGACCGGCTTTGGGTTGACTGCAAGCGACCCGGATGGCCTGTGCCGGCCCGGCTGCGTGCTCTATCAAGCCTCGCAAATAGCGGGCCAGAATGCAAGCGCGACTTAAAGATCCTTGGGAATCTGGGTCATCAAACCGGGGCCGCTGAGCATGCCCCAGGCGGTCCACAGCACGACCAGGCCGTAGATCACGCGCGGGATCCACTTCGCCATCTCGGCGTAGAACAAGTCGAGGTCGGCGGTTTCCATTTCGGCATGGCGAAACAGCATTTCCGGCAGGTTGCCGCTGGATTCACCAGTCTGGACAAAGGCCAGCACGCGGGCATCGCCCAGTTGCGGCAGCAGTTGCAGCGCCTGCGCGAAGGTGGCGCCGCCCTGCACCGCCACCACCAGGGCCTCGTATTGATGGCGCATCGGCACGTTGCTGATGGTGTCGACCGCCGGCGGCAGCGCCTCGAACATCGGGATGCCGGCTTCCAGCATCATCCCCAGGGTCTGGAAAAAGTCGCGGGCGTTGCGGCGCACGATCATCACACCGAACAACGGCAACCCGGGCACCAGGGCGTCGACCGTTTCTTCCAGTTCCGAGCCCTGCAGCCAGCGCGGCAGGCGCAGGCCCAGTTGTACAAATGCGGCGATCAGCAGCAGCGGCCACAGCACCTGCCAGACATAGCGGCCGGGGCCGATGGCGCCGCTGAACAGGCCGGGCAACGGGCCGGTGAGCAGGCCGACGAGCAGCGTCAGGCCGGGCAGCAGCATTTTCGATTTGACCGAAGCCAGTTGTGCCGCGCGCCGGGCATAGACCTCGCCCAGGCGGCGGTACACCCGCGCCGGGCTGCCGGCGGCCAGCGCGGCACGCACCAGGCGCGACTCCAGCTTGTCGAACAGGGCGCTTTTTTCGCCGGCCGCTGCCGGGTCCATGCCGCGCGCGAGCAGCTTGCGCGCCATCTCCAGGCGCGGCTGCGAAGGCTTGTTCAGCCGCACCAGGCCGAAGGCCTTGTCCGGCGGCAGGCCGGCGGTTTCCAGCGCGCCGAGCTGGGTGTAAAGCTCGGCGCGGGTGCGCAGGGTCAGGGGCGGGAGGGAACGCGGCATACGGCCTTAGCGCGCCGCGGCGGCTGCACGCACCGGCCGCGCAGTACGGCGCGTGCGGCCCGCGGGCACCGATGAACCTGGGCGCGCAACCGCAGGTGCGCCCGGATGCGCGCCGCTTTTGCTCACATAGGGATCGCGGGCGAATTCAGCTTCGAGAAAATCCACCAGGCGGCGCACCCGCAGCGGCTGCGCGCGCCCGGCGGCATACACCGCATGCACCGGCACCACCCGCCCGGTGTGCCCCGGAAACAGCCGGCGCACCGCGCCGCTTTCCAGCTCTTCGAGGTACAGCCAGTCGGGCGAATAGCTCACCCCCATGCCGGCCAGCACGGCGGCGCGCACGCCTTCGGAGTTGCTGCAATGCAGGTTGCCCTGCACGCGCACGCTGCTGGGCCCTTCCGGCCCCTCGAAGTGCCAGAGGTCGGGCCGGGTCACGCCGGTGTAGAGAATGCAGTTGTGGCGCGCCAGGTCGGCCGGCAGCTGCAGCGGCGGCGCGCCGGCGAGATATTCGGCACTCGCCATGGCGCAGCGATGGGTGATGCCCAGCGGGCGCGCCACCAGCGCGGAGTCGCGCAATTCGCCGATGCGAATCGTCAGGTCCAGCCCTTCGGCCACCAGGTTGGTCAGCTCGTCGGACTGGCGGAATTCGATCGACAGGCCCGGGTGGGCGGCGAGAAAGGCCTTCAGCTTGGGCAGCAGGATGCTGCGGCCGAAGCCGACCGCGCCGCCCAGGCGGATGCGCCCGCTGAGGCCGCTGCCGGCCTTGCGGGTGGCGGCTTCGAGCTCGGTCACCTCGTGGACGATGCGCCGCGCCTGCTCGAAAAAGCGCGCGCCTTCTTCAGTGAGCGTCAGGCGGCGGGTGGTGCGCGCCAGCAGGCGCACGCCGAGATGGCGCTCCAGCGCGGCGATCTGCTTGCTGACATTGGATTGCGGCTGGTCGGCCTCGCGTGCCGTGGCGGAAAAACTGCCGGTTTCGGCGGCGCGCACGAACAGGCGCATGGCGTTGATACGGTCCAAGGCGGGTCTACCCGGGTCTGCCCGGCTCCACTCGGTTAACCTGGTTTATTTTACGCAAAAACGGAATAAATCATATCTGTTATTTCACGTATGTCGCAAATGCGCGGCTGATTACACTCAAGGCTCAGGCCCCATTGCAAGGAAACATCATGTCTCTTACCGAAGAACTCGCCACCCAGAAACAGACTGCCGCCGCGCGCTTTGCGCCCGAGCGCCTGGCCACCATGGAGGCGGCCACCGCGCAGTTGCGCGCCAGCGGCATCGAGGGCACCGCGCTGAAGGCGGGCGAACGCGCGCCCGATGCAACGCTGACCAATGTGCAGGGCAAGCAGGTGCGCCTGGCCGATGAACTGGCCAAAGGCCCGGCCATCGTGGTGTTTTACCGCGGCGGCTGGTGCCCCTATTGCAACCTCACCCTGCGCGCCTACCAGAAGCTGCTGCCGCAAATCCGCGCGCTGGGCGCGGGCATGATCGCCGTCACCCCGGAGACACCGGACCGCAGCCTCTCTACCAGCGAAAAGAATGCCCTCGAATACCCGGTGCTGAGCGACCCCGAATTGCGCGCCGCCGCCGCCTTCGGCCTGGCCTTCGAGCTGCCGCCGGAGCTGCAGGCGCTGTACCTGAAAAACGGCAACGACCTGCGCCTGATCAACGGCGGCGGGCAATGGAGTTTGCCGGTGCCGGCGACGTATGCGATCGGCGCCGACGGCCTGGTGCTTTACGCCCACGTCGATGCCGACTACCGCAACCGCGCCGAGCCCACCGATGCGCTGGCGGCGCTGCAGCGGGTTGCGGCCTAGCCTCTCCGGCTAAACCCACGGCTCTACCTTCATTCATTTCAGCGAAGAGAATTCCATGATCGACCTTTATTACTGGACCACCCCGAACGGCCACAAGATCACCATGTTTCTGGAAGAGGCCGGGCTGCCGTACAAAATCGTCCCGGTGAACATCAGCAAGGGCGAGCAGTTCGAGCCTGCGTTTCTGAAGATCTCGCCGAACAACCGGATGCCGGCGATCGTCGACCATGCGCCCGTGGGGCAGAAGGAGCCGGTCTCGGTGTTCGAGTCCGGCGCCATACTGCTGTACCTGGCGGAGAAGAGCGGCAAGTTCATGCCTAAGGATCTGCCGGGGCGCGTCGAGGTGCTGCAATGGCTGTTCTGGCAAATGGGCGGCCTGGGGCCGATGGCCGGGCAGAACCACCATTTTTCGCAGTACGCGCCGGAAAAAATCCCTTACGCCATCGACCGCTATGTGCGCGAGACCGCGCGCCTGTACGCGGTGCTGAACAAGCGCCTGGCGGACCGCGAGTTCGTCGCCGGTGAATACTCGATTGCCGACATGGCCGCCTACCCCTGGGTGGTGCCGCACACCCGCCAGGGACAAAAGCTGGAAGATTTTCCGCACCTCAAGCGCTGGTTCGACGCGATCCGCGCGCGCCCGGCAACCGAGCGCGCCTACGCGCGGGCGGCGGAAATCAATACCGCACCGACGGTTTCCGAGGAGTCGAAAAAGCTGCTGTTCGGCCAGTCGGCGACGACCATCAAATAAGGCGCGCGTAGAATAAAGGACGCAAAGCCCGCAGGCATTTCCGCCAGCGCGGGCCCGGAGACCCGCATGGCCCTACGCATGTACGACCTCGCCGGCGCCGACCCGGCGCGGCGCTTTTCCCCCTACTGCTGGCGCACCCGGATGGCGCTCAAGCACAAGCAGCTGGAGGTCGAGACCATCCCCTGGCGCTTCACCGACAAGGAGGTGATCGCGCCCTACTACGCGGCGCCGCCGATGCTGGTGCCGGTGCTGCTCGACGGCGAGGTGGCGGTGACGGACTCGTGGAACATCGCCGAATATCTGGAACAGGCCTACCCCGGCAAGCCCGGCTTGTTCGAGGGCGAGGCCGACAAGCGCCACGCGCGCTTTCTCAAGCACTGGACCGAGACCCAGTTGACGGCGCCGATCATGCGCATGATCGCGCTCGACATCCACAACTGCGCTGCGGACAAGGACCGCGAGTACTTCCGCAGCAGCCGCGAAAAGCGCATGGGCAAGGCGCTGGAAGAAGTGGTGGCCGATCGCGAGGCGACCCGCGCCGACTTCGGCAAGCTCTTGCTGCCGCTGCGCAATGCGGTGAAGGAACAGCCCTTCCTTTGCGGCGCGGCGGCGGCCTATGGCGACTACGTGGTGTTCGGCCACTTCCAGTGGGCGCGCTGCGTTTCGGCTTTCGACATCCTGGCGGCGGACGACGCGCCCGTCATCGAATGGCGCACGCGCATGCTGGGGCTGTTCGAGGGCTACGCGGCGGGCTTCCCGGCAGGCTAGGCTGCCGGCCGCCGTACGTCGTCTTTAGGCGACAATGCGGGGAACCGCCCCTCTTGCCGGGCGGTCTCTCCTTTCATGCGCGACATCGACGAAATCAGGGTTCGCTACCCCAAGGCCCTGTTCTGGTTTCGCCGCGACCTGCGCCTGGAAGACAATGCCGGGCTGTATCGCGCGCTGAAGGCGGGCCAGCGGGTATGGTGCGTGTTCGTCTTCGACACCGAAATACTCGATGCGCTGGACCGGCCGTACGACCGCCGCGTCGAGTTCATTCTCGAAAGCCTGAAACCCCTGAAGGCCGCGCTGGAACAAGCCGGCGGTGGCCTGATGGTGCGCCATGGCCGCGCGCGCGAGGAGATACCCGCGCTGGCCGGCGCGCTCGAAGTCAACGCTGTGTTCACCAACGAGGACTACGAGCCGCAGGCGATTGCGCGCGACGGCCAGGTGCGCCACGACCTGGACGCGCTGGGCATCGCCTTTCATGCAGTCAAGGACCAGGCAGTGTTCGCCCGCGACGAAATCCTCACCCTGGCGGACAAGCCCTTTTCGGTGTTCACGCCCTACAAGAACGCCTGGCTGAAAAAGGTCGACAGCTTTTACCTGCGCGCCTACCCGAGCGAAGACCATCTGGACAAGCTGGCGCGGCCGCCGCAAGACGAGAAGCTGCCGGCGCTCGAAGCGCTCGGCTTCGCGCCGACCAATTTGCATGAATTGCAGATTCCCACCGGCTTCGCCGGTGCCGCGGCGATGTTCGACGAATTTCTCGAGCACGTGGCGCGTTACCGCGAGGCGCGCGACTTTCCGGCGGTACGCGGCTGTTCCTATCTATCGGTGCATAACCGCTTCGGCACCATTTCGATCCGCAAGCTGGCGCGCGCCGCGCACGAACGCCGCTCGACCGGCGCCGACACCTGGCTCTCGGAGCTGATCTGGCGCGACTTTTACTTTCAGATTTTGTATCACTTTCCCGAGTCGGCCGAGTTCTGTTTCAAGCCGGAATACGAGAGCCTGAAGTGGCGCAACAACGAGGACGAGTTTCGCGCCTGGTGCGAGGCGCGCACCGGTTACCCGATCATCGACGCGGCGCTGCGCCAGATCAATTCCAGCGGCTATATGCATAACCGACTGCGGATGATCGTGGCATCGTTTCTCACCAAGGATTTGCTGGTCGACTGGCGCTGGGGCGAGCGCTGGTTCGCCGCCAAGCTGAACGACTACGACCTGGCGGCCAATGCCGGCGGCTGGCAGTGGGCCGCCTCCACCGGCTGCGATGCCCAGCCCTATTTCCGCATTTTCAACCCGGTGCTGCAGTCCGAGCGTTTCGACCCGCAGGGCAAGTTCATCCGCCGCTACCTGCCGGAACTGGCGAAGGTGCCGGACGCTTATCTGCACGCGCCCTGGACCATGCCGCCGCTGGAGCAGCAGGCGGCGGGCTGCGTGATCGGCCGCGATTACCCGGCACCGATGGTCGAGCATGCCGGGGCGCGGGAGCGCGCGCTGGCGTTGTTCAAGACGGCCCGCGCGCAGGGTTAACCCCTAGAGACGGGAGGGCGGAAATCCCTTCCAAAGTTTTGCGCCGGTAGCGTAAACTGCGCTCAAACGAGCGGGTGGCCGACGAGCTGCCACGCCAGGAGACAAGCCGGTGGGCGCCGCCGCTTCAGCCCCGCCGCAGGGCAGTTTTTCGCGAAACTGGAAAGAGGAGTACATATGTACAACCGGATATTGCTGGCTTACGACGGCTCGGAAGAGGGCCGGCGCGCGCTGCTGGAGTGCGCCAACCTGGCGCAGGAGCTCAAGGCCGAGGTGCAGTTGCTGGCCGTGATGCCCCCCTACGCCAACATGATGATGATCGAGGGCCTGGCGGTCGAGGACGTGCTGGAGCACGAAAAGACCCGCTTCAAGGCGGTGCTGGACGAGGGCGTGAAGCGACTGAACGACCGCGGCTTTCCTTCGGTCGAGGGCATACTCGCCAGCGGCGAGCCGGTGGACGAGATCTGCACCCGCGCGCGCGACATCAAGGCGGAGCTGATCTGCGTCGGCCACCGCAAGGCCACCACCTGGGCGCAGCGCTGGTGGCGCGGCTCGGTCGGCGCCAACCTGATCGACCATGCGCCCTGCAGCGTGCTGATCGCGCTGGCCTCCTAGCCGTTTCGAATTTTCGCAACACCGGGCGAGCCTGGCGGCCCGCCCGCGCAGCAAGCCCTGCCGTCAATACCTAGAAGAACCAATTCCCCTTACATGAGTACTACCGCGGCCGCTCCCCTGCCCCGCTGGCTGGGCGTCGTGCTGATGATGGCGATCACCTTCTGCTTCGCCAGCAACCACGTCTCCGCCCGCTTCGCCTTCGAGCACGGCACCAACGTCGTCACCGCCGTGACCTTTCGTTCAGCCGGCACCGCGCTGATCGTCTTTTGCATGCTGAAGGTGATCGGCGTGCCGTTTCGCCTTGCCCCGGAACTGCGCGGCAAGGCACTGCTGATCGGCCTGGTGCTGTCGGTGCAAAGCTTTTGCCTGTATTCGGCGGTGGCGCGCATTCCGGTGGCCCTCGCGCTGCTGGCCTTCAACACCTGCCCGCTGATGCTGACACTGATCACCTGGGGCGCCGGCGTGGAGGCGCCGCCCAAGCGCGCGCTGTGGGCAATGCCGGTGGCGCTTTGCGGGCTATTCCTCGCGCTGGATGTGAGCGGCGCGGCGGGCAGCGGGCATGTGGACCTGGGCAAACGCTGGGTGGAGATCGGCGCCGGGGTCGGCTTTGCGCTGGCGGCCGCGCTGTCGTTCGCGGTGGTGCTGTTCCTCTCCAACCGCTGGCTGAAGAGCGTGGACGGCCGGGTGCGCAGCGTGCTGACGATGGCGGTGGTGGCGGTGGTCACCATCGCGGCGGGGGCTGCGACCACCGGCTTCGCCCTACCGAGCGGGGGCGCCGGCTGGGCCGGGCTGATCCTGCTGACCTTGTTCTACGGCACCGCGATCACTTCGCTGTTCATGATCCTGCCGCGACTCGGGGCGGTGAGCAATTCGGCGCTGCTCAATTTCGAGCCGATCGCCGCGCTGGTGCTGGGCTACCTGGTGCTGGGCCAGGCGGTGGCGCCGCTGCAAGTGGTGGGCGCGCTGGTGGTGGTCTCGGCGATTGTCAGCCTGGGGCTGGCGAAGCGCTGACCGCGCCGCGCAGGCGCTGCCAGGCGATCAGCAGGGCGGCGCCCTGCAAGGCGCTGCATAAAAAGAAGCTGATGCCGACGCGCCAGTCGTGCGGCGGCAGATCGCTCACCGTGCCCAGCAGGCCGGTGCCGACCAGCGGCGTGACCACCATGATCATGCTGGAAATCGCCGACAGCGAGCCCATGATGTAGCCCTGCTCGGCGGCGCCGAAGGATTTCGACACCAGGCCTTGCAGGGCGGGGGCGACGGCGAAGGAAAGGAAGTTGCAGTAGATGATGAGCACCAGCATCCAGCCCTGCGGCGCCAGGCCGTAGAGGGTATAGGCGACCGTGCCCGAGGCCAGGCCGCCGATGGCCACGCGCGCTTCGCCGTAGCGCCGCACCAGCCGGCCCAGGAGCACTCCTTGCACGATCACCGCGCACACGCCAACGGCGAACAGCGCGACGCCGTTTTGCGCCGGCCCCCAGCCGAAGCGGAAGGTGGTGAACAATACCCAGGTGGCCTGCAGCACCAGCTGGGCGAAGGTGGCGAGCGAAAACACCAGGACGAGAGAACCCACGCCCGGCGCGCTGCGCAGCGCGCCCAGGGCGGCGAAAGGGTTGAGCTTGCGCAGTTCGATGGGCGTGCGCTTTTCCTTCGGATGCGACTCCGGCAGGATGAAATAGCCGTACAGGCAGTTGAGCACGCACAGGGCGCCGGAGACGTAAAACGGCAGGCGGATGTCCTGCGCGCCGAGCAGGCCGCCGACCATCGGCCCGACGATGAAGCCGACCCCGAACATCGCGCCCAGCATGCCGAAGCCGCGGCTGCGGCCTTCCGGCGGGGTGACGTCGGCGACGTAGGCGCTGGAGATGGTGAAGCTGGCGCTGGTGACGCCACCAATCAGGCGCGCCAGCAGCAGCCAGCCGAGCGTCGGCGAGAGCGCCTGCAGGACGAAATCGACGCCCAGGCCGAAAGTGGAAAGCAGTAGCACCGGGCGCCGGCCGAAACGGTCCGACAGCGCGCCCAGCAGCGGCGAGGCGAGGAAATTCATCAGCCCGAAGGCGGCGAGGAGGCCGCCGTACCAGTAGGACTGCATTTCGCGGTTGGCGGTGAATTCGCCGACCAGCGAGGGCAGCACGGGGACGATGACGCCGATGCCCATGATGTCGAGCAGCATCGTGATCATGACGAAGCCTAGGGCAGCCGAGCGCCGCGAGCGGGAAATGGCAGGGGGGGACATAGAAGAAAACGGGCCGGGGCAAACGCCCCGGCCCGGATGATACCTGCATGCACTGCTCAAGGTGGGCGCGGGTCAGGCCCGCGCGTTCGCCGCGCTTAGAATTTGCCGTCCTGGAAGTCGGTCACCGCCTGGCGGATTTCTTCCATGGTGTTCATCACGAAAGGGCCGTATTGCGCGATCGGCTCCTTCAGCGGCTTGCCGGCGAGAAGAATGAAGCGTCCTCCCGCCGCGCCGCCGATGGCGCTCAAGCCGGCGCCGGTGGAGAACACCGCCAGCTGGCCCTGCTTGACCACGGTCTTGTCGTCACCAAAAGCGACTTCGCCTTCGAACACGTAGGCAAAGCTGGTGTGCTCCGCTTCCAGGCTGACGGCAAACGCGCCTTCGGGCGCCAGGCTGACGTCCAGGTAAGTCGGCTCGGTGGCAACAGCCTTGACCGGGCCTTCGACCCCGCCGTAGCTGCCGGCCAGCACCTTCACCGTGGCGCCGCTTTCGCTTTCGACCGTCGGCACCTCATCGGCGGGGATGTCCTGGTAGCGCGGGGCGCACATCTTGTCCTTGGCCGGCAGGTTGACCCAGAGCTGGAAGCCGGACATGCGGCCGGATTCCTGCAACGGCATTTCGGAGTGCACGATGCCGCGCCCGGCGGTCATCCATTGCACGCTGCCGGGACCGAGGTCGCCCTGGTTGCCCTTGTTGTCCTTGTGCTGCATGCGGCCGGACAGCATGTAGGTGACGGTCTCGAAACCGCGATGCGGATGGTCGGGAAAACCGGCGATGTAGTCGCCCGCCTCTTCCGAGGCGAAATAATCCAGCATCAGGAAGGGGTCGAGGTTTTGCAGTTCGCGCGTGCCGATCACGCGGGTCAGCTTGACGCCGGCGCCGTCGCTGGCGGGAACGCCGCGGGCGACGCGGATGACTTTGCGGGTGGTGCTCATGGTCGTGTTCTTTCCTGGAGTACGGCGATTGGGATACAGATTATTTTAGGCGCCCCACCCCATAAAACAAGGCGCCCTGGCGCAACGCATTGGTGCGCGGTTGGCACAATCCGGCCGGGGTGCCAGGACCCCGCCTACGACTGGGGGCTGGCGCGCAGCGGCTTTTAGCGCGGCGCCGGAAACTCGCGCTCGACCCAGGCGTCGATCAGCGCTTTTTCGTAGCGCAGGGGGTCGTCGCTGTAGCGCGTGACGTCGTCGGTAAAGCCGGTGTCGCGCAGGCGGCGCTCGCCTTCCTTGACGACGGCGCCGCCGGCATCGGCCAGGCGAAAACTCAGGTCGATGCGCGCCGGATAGATGTTGCGCACGATGCGCACGTCCGCCCCGGCGATGCGCCAGGGCTCGAACTCGCCCGCCATGTCGACTTCTGTGATCGATACCTTGAGGCTCTGGCCGTTGCCCAGCACGCGCGCGGCACGCGCCTGCAGGTGCCGGTTCAGCGCCTCCAGGTAGGCGCTGCGCGCGGCGTCGCCGCCGCGAAAACCGTCGCCGACGTCGGCGAAATTTTCCGGGTGCACATACTCGACCTGGACCTTCGGTGCCTCCACGCCGTGAACGGCCGGGGCGGCAGCGATCAGGACCGGGGCAAATGCGGCGAGAAGATGGCGGGAGAGGCGCATGCGTGCTCCTTTCAGAGAGCGGGCAGATAAACGCATCTGCTGCGTGATTGTACGCAACGCGGCGGGCATGGATGCGCCTCGGCCCCGACGCAATGCGTGTGCCCGGCGCCGGGCTTCCCGCGCAGCAAGCGGCGTTTTACAATCGCCCATCGCTTTGCACGAAAACAGGCCATGGCAACCGACCAGGATTTCATCGACTACGTATGTGGGCAAATGCGCGCGGCCGGCAGCATCACCTCGCGCAAGATGTTCGGCGAATACGCCATCTACCTCGATGGCCGCATCATCGCCTTCGCTTGCGACAACCAGCTGTTCGTCAAGCCGCTGGCCGGCGCGCGCGCCTTCATCGGTACGCCGAAAGAAGCGCCGCCCTACCCCGGCGCCAAGATGTATTTTCTGATCGACGAGCAGCTCGACGACAGCCAGTGGATGAGTGCGCTGGCGCGCGTCACCGCGGCGGAGGTGCCTTTGCCCAAGCCGAAGATCCCGGCCGCGAAAGCAGCCAAATCCAAGGCGCCCGCGAAAGCCGCCAGGCCGGCCAGGCGCATTGCAAAAACCGCGGCCAAAGCGGTTGTCAAGGCCACGGCAAAACCGCGCACCAAAAAAACAGCGACAACAGCGGCAAACGCGAAAAAAGCCGCCGCGCCGCGCAAGACGCGCAAATAGACGGGCGCGCCCTGCCTTGTGGCGCCCTAAAGCTTTGGCTTGTACAGTTCCACGCCGTTGCTCCACAGCGCGCGCTGCGCCAGTTCCGGCCCGAGCGCGTCCTTCACCAGCTGGATGTCGGAAGCCATGAAGGGCCGTTTGGCGCGGGTGGAGGGAATGTCGGTGCCGAACATCAGCGCTTTCGGATTGCGCGCGGCGATGGTCTGCAATGTTTTAGGCACGTCCATACTGACACGGCCGAAGCCGGTGGCCTTGATTTTGGCGCCGGCGTCGACCAGGTCCAGTACCACCGGCAGGCCGGCTGCGGTCATGCCCAAGTGATCAATGACGATCTGCGGCAACTTGGAGAGCCTGGCGACATGCGGGCGCAGGCTGGCGGCGTCGGCATAGATCTCGGCATGCCAGCCGGCGACATTGTGTACGCGGGTGGCCAGCGCGACGATGTCGTCCACCGTGTCGATGCGGCCGCGAAAAATGTTGAAGCGCAGTGCGTGCACGCCGACGGCTTTGAGCGACACCACTTCGGCATCCGGGATGTCCGCCGGCACTTGCGTGACGCCGACCCAGCGCGGCCCCAGGCGCGGCAGGGTGGCGCGCATATAGGTCTGGTCGAAGCCATGGAAGGAGCCTGAGACGATGGCCCCGGCGGTGACACCCAGGGGCGTGACCATGCCGAGATAATCGTCGAGGGTGAAGTTGGGCGGCACGTAGCCCTGGTTGGACACGATCGGGTAACGATGGTCGATGATGTGGCAATGCGCCTCGAAAATCTCTTCACCGTGACGCGCGGGCGTGGCGCAGCCGGCGATGCCGGTCGCGGTTCCGCTAACAGCCAGCGCACCGGCGCCCTGCAGGAATTGCCTGCGGTTGATGTTCATCCTTGTCTCCCGTTTATTTTGTGGTGTGGATCAGGCGCGCGCAATGGCGGCGATGCAGGCGGCGATTTTTTCCGGTACTTCGATCGGCGTGAAGTGCCGCACTTTTGGCAGCACGGTGATTTGTGCGCCCTTGATCAGGCTGGCGATCTCCTGCGCCATCGCCACCGGCGTTGCGTAATCTTCTTCGCCCACCACCACGGCGCAGGGGCCGGTGTAGTTTTTCAATGCGGCGCGCTCGTCGGCGCTACCCAGCATGCGGCAGGTTTCGACATAGGCGGGCACGCTGTTGCGATTGAAGGTGGCGACCGCATTTTGCACTTTCGCCGGCTGCGCTTCGAGGAAGGCGGGGGTGAACCAGCGGTCGAGCTGGAACTGCATCAGCGCCTGCATGCCGCCGGCCACCGCCTTTTGCGCGCGCGCCTCCCATGCGGGCGGCGCTTCCGGGCCGTAGGTGGCGGTGCCGTCGACGATGCTGAGACTCGCCACGCGCTGCGGGTAGGTGCCGGCAAAGGCCAGCGCGATGGTGCCGCCCATCGACCAGCCGACCAGGTGCACGCGCGGCGCGTTGATGGCGCCGATGATCAGCCCGAGGTCGCGGGCAAAGCGCGCCGTGGTGTAGGGGCCGGCGGGCTTGTCCGACAGGCCGTGGCCGCGGCAATCGACGGCGTAGACCGGCGCGCCCGGCGGCAGGGCGTCGGCGACGTCGGCCCACATCATGCCGTCCATCGCCAGGGCATGCACCAGCAGGAAGGGGACAGCGCCGGTTTCACCCTGGCGCAACTGATGCACGGCGAGGGTGCAGCCGTCATCGGCCTTGATACGCAGCAGGGGGCCTGCGCTGGAATCGGGGGATCTGGAACTCATGGCACGCATCTCCTGAAGGATCGGCGCGCAGTCTAACAAAAGACCAAAAGCAGAAGTCGTTCTTGGTGTGATAAGCCGCTCAAGGACGCACAACCTTGGAAAAGGCAGGGAGCACCGATTGGCGCCCGGCATGACCCTGGCTAGCGGCGGCTGGGCTTGGTCGCCTTTTTCGCCGCTGTTTTCCTGGCAGCAGGCTTTTTGGCCGCCGTGGCGGCTTTGGCTTTCGGCTGCGTCTCGGGATCGATCTTCGCCTTGTCGAGGATCTTGTGCGCTTCGGTCCGGCTGTAGCCTGGCGGGGCCAGCAAGAGGCTGGATTGGGTGAGAGCCTGCCACAGGATTTTATTCTGGAACGCGATGGTGCCGCCGCCGCGCTTTCTTTGCGAGATCATGCGGTTGATGTCGCCGACGCAGACCCAGTCGGACTTGAGGGTGATGCCCCATTTGGCGTGGTCGTGGGTTTCGGGCCATGCCCAGTGCGCGCCGAGCGAGCCGAGGTTGATGTACTTGATGTCGAAGGTCTTGTGGATGCCGTCGATATCGGCGATCGGCGGAATCTTGCCGCGGATCCAGGTTTCCGTATCCATGTCGGCCTCCAGGGTCGGGCCGACCAGGCCGTTCCAGAAATCCTGGTTCCACGCCCGGTTCTTGGCGATCACCTTGAACGGCATGCCCGCGGCAGTCTTGAGGTCGATCACGTTCGAGTCGCCGGTCGGCGCGGGCTTGAGCGGCTGCATCAGCAGGGCAAGCGGGTCCTTGGGAGGCAGGTTTTTTGCCCCGTGGCAGAGATAGGTCTGCGGCTCCTGGTGGTTGATCATCTGGGCTGCGATCTTCGATACGGTTTCCATGCTCAGAGTGAGGCAGAGATAGGTCTGGCCGTATTTCGGTGTCGGATCGAATTTGGCGGCCGGCTCGGCGAACTTCGGCCAGGAGTGCAGCAGCCAATAGGCCGTCTTGGAGGCGGTGTCGAAAGCAATCACACCCTTGGTGTGCCCAAGGTTGCCGTTGTCGTGGATATTGGCACTGGCCGGCGATTCGTCGTTGTAGAGGATCCAGCCGGTGCTGGCGTCCGGCTTGTTGAACACCGCGTCGAGCGTGCGGTTCAGCGCGCCCTGGCCCTTGTCGATCTCGAAAGGTGATTTGACGACCTTGCCGCCCGGCTTCTGGTCGATGGTGGAATCAAAATAGACATATTCATAGCCCCTGGCCTGGTCGCTGTTGGCGCCGGCGGACAGCTGTGGCACTTTGTACATGAACCACCAATCGACCGGCTTGCCATTCTCGTCCATCGCGGATATCTTCATTTTTGAGGCTCCTTTTCCTGTTCATCGAAGGGGCGACTGCACTCCTGGAGGATTGCACCGGCCGGCGGCACGCCCGATAGCCGCGGACCGATTCTTTCAGGGTCGGTTGGCCCCGCTCAACTCTGCCTCGGCAAACCGGCAAAAACAATTCACCTTTAGTAGCATGCGCGGCGGGTTGCTGTGGCCGGTGAACGGCGGCGGCGCGCCGAGCCTGCCGCTCTGACGCCCGGCTATGCGGCGCGGCGCTCCGGTCCAAGGTGGCCGGCGGGACCCGGCAGCCGGCGTGACATCGCGACTGGCGCGATCCGTGCATGTATCGGCCGCAAGCCGCCGGCCATGGCAGGCGGCGAAATCAAAAAATCATTCGAGAGGTACGACCATGATCCGGCTGGTGGCGATTCAAATGTTGCGACAATCGATTTGGCGCGCGGCGCGTTTGCTGGCGCTGGCCGGCGCGGCGCTTTATGCGGGCGGGGCAGCGGCCCAGGCCTATCCGGCACGGCCAATCCAGATGGTGCTGAGCTTTCCGCCCGGCGGGGCCACCGACATCCTGGCGCGCGCCGTCGGGCAGCGCATGGCGCTGGAACTGAAGCAGCCGATCGTGATGGACAACCGGCCGGGCGCCGGCGGCGCCATCGGCCTGGCCCTGGCGGCGAAGGCGGCGCCGGACGGCTATACCCTGCACCTGCTGGCGGTGACCAACTCGGCAATCGCCGCCGGCACTTACGCGACACAGCCGGCGAACCTGCTGAAAGACTTCGAGCCGGTCGCCTTCGTCGCCGACATTCCGCACATCCTGGTGGTGCCGGCGGCGGTGCCGGCGAACAACGTGGCAGAACTGGTGGCGCTGCTGAAGGCGGCGCCGGGCAAGTACAACTTTGCCTCGCAGGGCAACGGCACCCTGTCTCACCTGGAGTCCGAACTCTTCAGCCTGCGCACCGGCGTGACGGCGGTACACGTGCCCTACAAGGGCAGCGCCTTCGCCCTGCCCGACCTGATCGCCGGGCGATCGACCTTCATGTTCGACAGCATCCCGACCTCTCTGCCGCACGTGAAGAGCGGCAAGCTGCGCCTGCTGGCGCTGGCGGCGGAAAAGCGTGTCGATAGCCTGCCGGGCATCCCGACGATGGAAGAGGCAGGGGTGAAGGACTTTCGCATCAACAACCACTTCGGCATCGTCGCGCCCAAGGGTACGCCGGCGGCGATTACGCGCATGCTCTCGGCCATCCTGCAAAAAGTGTTGGCCGAGCCGGACCTGGTCGCCACCATGGAGCCGCAGGGCGTGACACTCAGGTACGGGCCGGAGGCCGAGCTGACGCGCGCCATCGGCGACGACCTACAGTTGTGGGCCAAGGTGGCGAAGGCGGCGAATGTGAAGGTGGAGTAGGAACGCCGGAGCCGGCGCAGCGCGGGCTCAGCCTGGTGCGCCGATGCTCGTGTATAGCGCAAGCAGCATGCGCCGGCCACGCGATTGCGGCCCGGAGAGGTCGAGGGAGGCCACTCCGCCGGCGAGAAAGCCGGCCGCTTCGGGATGGTTCAGCGCCCGCAGTTCGGGCGCGCGCGCAAAGCCCATCCACCAGTCGGCGAAACCGCGCTTGTCCAGCCCGCTTTCCCAGCACACCAGGGGGCCGCGATGGCGCTCGTCGACGGCGATCACGCTGTAGTAGAGCTCGCGGACCGCTTCGCGCTCGCCTTCGAGCAGTTGCACGAATTCGCCGCGATGAAACAGCAAGAGCCCGGTGATGCCGAGGGTCCGATTCTTGCGGCGCGACTGATCGAGAATGCGCAGCAGTCCGTCATCGCCGAGATGGTCGTCCGTAGCAGCACTGTTGTAGACCAGTTCATAGAGCATCTGCCACCCCTTCGGCAGCGGCGGCGCCCGCGCCGTGCCAGTGCTACATTGTACCAATGCATATCTGGGTAGACGCCGACGCTTGTCCCGGCGCGGTCAAGGAAATCATTTACCGCGCGGCGGACCGGCTGAAAATCACCGCCACGCTGGTGGCGAACAGTTTCCTGCGCACACCGCCCTCGCCCTACCTGAAGACCTTGCAGGTGGAACAGGGCCTGGACGTGGCGGATGCGAAAATCGCGCAACTGATGGCGCCGGGCGACCTGGTGGTGACGGCGGACATTCCGCTGGCCGCCATCGTGATCGAAAAAGGCGGCCACGCGCTGAACCCGCGCGGCGAGTTTTACACCGCCGACAATGTGCGCGAGATGCTTTCCATGCGCAATTTCATGGAGTCGCTGCGCCAGGGCGGGGTGGACACCGGCGGCCCGGCGCCTTTCGGCCTGGCCGACCGCCAGGCCTTCGGCAACGCGCTGGACCGTTTTCTGGCGCAGAAAAACAGTGCATGATCTGCCTGAACCCCCTATTGAAAGGATGCTTTCGATGCGCTTCACCCGCCTGCTCCGCCGTACCGCACTCATCGTGTCCGCGCTTGGCGCTTGCGCCACGGCGCAAGCGGCCGATCCCTGGCCGACCAAGCCGATCAAGATCGTGATTCCGTTTTCCGCCGGCGGGGTGCAGGACGCGCTGGCGCGCTCGATTTCCAACGAACTGGGGGCGGCGCTGGGCCAGCCGGTGATCATCGAAAATCACGTCGGCGCCGGCGGCACCATCGGCACCGCCTTTGTCGCCAAGGCCCCGGCGGACGGCTATACGCTGATCTTGTCGGCGGCCAGCCACACCATCAACGGCTCGCTGTATTCCAAGCTGAGCTACGACCCGATCAAGGACTTCACCGGCGCCGCCTTCCTGGGCAACTCGGGCTATGTGCTGGTGGCCAACGCGGAGGTGCCGGCGAAAAACATCGGCGAGTTCATCGCCTATGCCAAGGCCAACCCGGGCAAGCTGAACTATGCGACGGCGGGGGTGGGCAGCGCCAGCCATTTGTCGATGGCTTATTTCGTCGGGCTGGCCGGGTTGGACATGGTGAACGTGCCGACCAAGGGCACGGGGGATGCGATGGTGGAAGTGCTGGCGGGACGCTCGCAGGCGCTGATCGGCGCCAATGTGAGCATCCTGCCCTTCCTGAAGGACCCGCGGGTGCGCCTGCTG
>DATAZV010000195.1:0-5803 GCA_036271855.1 Burkholderiales bacterium | reverse complement strand
CTGCTGTCTCTGGCGTCGCTGCCGATCATCGCCAACGCCGACTGGAAGCCGACCGGGGCCGATGACCCGGTGTGGCGCATTCTCGGCCTCCTGGCCGCCACCATCGGCCTGCCCTACTTCATGCTCTCGACCACCGGGCCGCTGGTGCAAAGCTGGTTTGCGCGCGAACACGCGGACCCGGCGCTGGCCAAACGTGTCTACCGCCTGTTCGCCCTGTCCAATTTCGGCTCCCTGGTGGGCTTGCTGGCCTACCCCTTCGCCATCGAGATGTGGGTGCCGACCCGCACCCAGGCGATCGGCTGGAGCTGCGCGTACGGCCTGTTCGTGCTGCTGTGTTCGGGCTGCGCCTGGCGCGCGCGCAGCCGTGCACCGGACGCGATCGCGACCGCCAGTGAGGGCGAGATTGCGCCCGGCCTGCTCGATTACCTGAAATGGCTGGTACTGGCAGCGCTGGCCTCGCTGTTGCTGCTGGTGATTTCCAGCCACATTTCGCAAAACGTCGCCTCCATCCCGTTCCTCTGGGTGTTGCCGCTGACGCTATACCTGCTGACTTTCGTGCTGTGCTTCGAGGGGCGCGGCGGGCAAGGTTGGTATTTCCGCCCGGTCTGGCTGTTGCCCTGCCTCGCGCTGATGGTGCTGATGAACTGGGGCCTGACCGCCGACCGCGGCGTGCTGCACATCGATTACGCCATCCCGCTGTACTGCGGCGGGCTGTTCGCCGCCTGCATGTTCTGCCACGGCGAACTGGCGCACGCCAAGCCGGCACCGCGCTACCTGACGCGCTTTTACCTGATGCTGTCGGTGGGTGGTGCGACCGGCGGCATGACGGTGGCTTTCATCGTGCCGCGCATTTTCACCGGCAACCTGGAAATGCCGATTGCGATTACCGCCTGCGCGCTGATGGCCCTGCTGCTGTGCGCGAAACAGATCAAAAGCGGCCGCATGTTCTGGGCGCCCCTGGTGGCGCTGGCCGCCACCGCCGGCGCCGGCTATTACGCCTGGAACTACCAGGCTTTTTTGCATGAAGACACGATCCTGGCGCGGCGCAATTTCTACGGTTCGCTGCGGGTGAAGCAGACCGCGCCCGAGACCGACCCCGACGCCGAGCGCCGCCTGGTGCACGGCGTGATCATGCACGGCGAGCAGTACGTCAACCCCAAGTATCGCGGCCTGATCACCAGCTATTACGGCGAGTCCTCCGGGCTGGGCATGGCGCTGCAGCGCTTTCACCCGGTTCAGCAGCGCGTCGGCATGGTCGGCCTGGGCGCGGGCACGATTGCCGGCTATGCCGAGCCCGGCGACTTTTTCAAGATCTACGAAATCAACCCGCAGGTGATCGACATCGCCAGCTTCTATTTCTATTACGTGCCGGAGGCCCGCGGCAAGGTGGAAATGGCGCTCGGGGATGCGCGACTCACGCTGGAGCGCCAGGGCCCGCAGAATTTCGACGTGCTGGCGATCGACGCCTTTTCTTCCGATGCGATTCCCGTGCACCTGATCACCCGCGAGGCGATGCGGGTGTACCTGAAAAACATCAAGCCGGACGGCGCCATCGCCTTTCACGTCACCAACCGTTATCTGCAGTTGGCGCCGGTGGTCAAGCAACTGGCCGACGAGGTGGGTTACCAGGCGGTGCTGATCAGCGACGAGCCGAGCGAAACCTACCTGTCGCGCACCGACTGGGTGATCGTCACCAAAAGCCGCAATTTTCTCGACGATCCCGAGATCAAGGCCAAGCGCAGCGAAATCATACCTATTCCCGGCTTGCAGCCCTGGACCGACGATTTCAACAACCTGTTCCAGATCCTCAAGACCGACGACCAGACCGTTCCGTTCGGCCCTGCCTGGTGGCGCGGCCTGTACGACAAGCTGCGCCACAAGAACGAGAGTTGACCCAAGGCCTTGCCCGCTGACGCGGTGCTACACTAGTCCTGCTGCCCCGGGAGAGCGCTCCCGGAACACGCCAGACCGGGCCCAGATCCGGCAACCTGAAATCAGCATGCAGGTTTTGTGTCAGGAGACACGTCATGCGCATTTTGCTCGCCGAAGACGATCCGGTGCTGGCCGACGGCCTGTGCCGTTCGCTGCGCCGCTCCGGTTATGCCCTGGACCACGTCACCACCGGCACCGAGGCCGATAGCGCCGTCAGCCACCAGGCCTACGATCTGATGATTCTCGACCTCGGGCTGCCGCGCCTGCCCGGCCTGGAAGTGCTGCGCCGCCTGCGCGCCAAGCCGGGCGGGGTGAACCTGCGCCTGCCGGTGCTGATCCTCACCGCCCTGGATGGCGTCGAAGACCGCGTCAAGGGCCTGGACCTCGGCGCCGACGACTACATGGCCAAGCCCTTCGATCTCTCCGAACTGGAAGCACGGGTGCGCGCCCTGGCGCGGCGCGGCATGTGCGGCGCGCCGACGCTGATCCAGAACGGCGCCCTGGCCTACGATTCGAGCGGGCGCATCGCGTATCTCAATGAGGCGCCTCTGGAATTGTCCGCGCGCGAGCTGGGCCTGCTGGAGATACTGCTGCAGCGCGCCGGCCGCCTGGTGAGCAAGGACCAGCTGGTGCAGCACCTGTGCGAATGGGGCGAGGAAGTGAGCCACAACGCCATCGAGGTCTATGTGCACCGGCTGCGCAAAAAGCTCGAGCCGCTCGCCTCCATCGCCACCGTACGCGGCCTGGGCTATTGCCTGGAAAAAGCCGCGCCGCAGGCGCACTGAACTTCCGGGCCGGCCCACCATGTCCTCGGTGCCCGCCGGCCGCCCCCATACAGCCGCCGCCCCAAAGCCGGGGCAGGCGGACTTGCCGCAAGCCAACCCGAGCGCGGCCAAGCCGCGGCGGCGGCGCTTCAGCCTGCGCCTGACGGCACTCCTGAGCGACGGCGCGCCGGTGCGCGCTTCGCTGTTCGGCGAAATCCTCGACTGGCTGCTGGTGCCGCTATTGCTGCTCTGGCCGATCAGCGTGGCGCTCACCTATGTGGCCACCAAGTCGCTGGCCAACGCGCCGTTTGACCGGGCATTGGGCAACCAGGCCCAGTTGCTGGCCGACTACGTCAAGAGCGACCACGGCCACACCGTGCTGGCCCTGCCTCCCGCGGCCCGCGAGTTGCTGCGCGCCGACGAGGTTGACCAGGTGTATTACCAGGTGCTGGGCCGCCAGGGCGAAAGCGTGGCGGGCGAAAACGACCTGCCGGCGCCGGACGACGACGACCTGCCAGCACCCGGCCAGGTGCAGTACCGCAATGGCTACTACAAGGGCGCCGAATTGCGCATCGCCCTGTTGGCGGTGGAACTGCCGGAGGCGCAGCGCCAGGCCGGCGCCGGCCTGTCGGGCCGCCCGCCGGTGGTGCAAGTGGCCGAAACCCTGGAAAAACGCTCGCAACTGGCAGGCGAACTGGTCAAGGGGGTGATCCTGCCGCAGTTCGTCATCCTGCCGGTGGCGGTGCTGCTGGTGTGGTTCGGCCTGGCGCGCGGGCTGGTGCCCCTGTCGAGGTTGACTGAACGGATCCGCGCACGCAAGCCGGCCGATTTGAGCCCGATCGATCCCGGCGCCGCGCCGGAGGAGGTGGCGCCGCTGATCCGCTCGATCAACGATCTGATGCACCGCCTGGAGGCCAGCCTGCATGGCCAGCAGCGCTTTGTCGCCAATGCCGCGCACCAGTTGCGCACCCCTCTGGCGGGCCTGAAGACCCAGACCGAACTAGCGCTGCGCCTGGCCGGCCCGGCCGGCCCGGGAGAAGGCGATCGCGCCGAACTGGCGGACAGCCTCAGGCAGATGGCCCTTTCCACCGAGCGCGCCGCGCGCATGGTCAATCAGTTGCTGGCCCTGACCCGGGCCGAGCGTGAGGGCCGCGGCACCGCCGGCGCCAACCTGGTCGCGGTCGACCTGGATGAGTTGCTGCGCGAGCAGGTGCGCGACTGGGTGCCGGCGGCGATGGCGCGGCGCATCGACCTTGGCCTGGACAGCGCGGAAGCGCCTGGCGCCCCGCTGCTGATCGACGGCGATCCGGCACTGCTGCGCGAGCTGATCAACAACCTGCTCGACAATGCAATCCGCTATACGCCTGCAGGCGGCATCATCACCGCGCGGGTGCGCCGCGACCCGGTGCAGGGGCTGGCGGCGATCGAAGTCGAGGACAGCGGCGTCGGCATTGCCGAAGCCGAGCGGGAACTGGTGTTCGAGCGCTTTTACCGGGTGCTGGGCAATGATCCGGAAACGCGCAACCTGGAAGGCTCGGGCCTGGGCCTGTCGATCGTACGGGAAATCGCCACCCGCCATCGCGGCCGCGTCACCCTGCGCGACAATCCGGCGGGGGCGGGCACCGTCTTTTGCGTCAGTTTTCCCCAGCTGGCGCACGCTACGCCCGATACTGCGCGTCCCGGCACCGGTTCGGCGGCTACTGCCGGCGACGGCCTGGCCAATGAGCGCGATTAAGAGCGGAGCCTATCCTGCCGCCCGACCCCCGGTTACATCTGCAAGTTGTCTGCTCCCGTAATACAATGATCATGTATGCAGGTGCGAATGGCGGGAACATGCGGGCCGTTTCCCTGGCGGGCAAAGCGGCTGTTTCCGCGTTTCCGTGGGGCTTGGGTTTTGCTGTATTGTTCCGTTAACCCTGCCGTAAGCATCCCAATTCACCAGTAGAGTCTGCACTGTGGTTTTTTCGAGGTTCACCAAAAAAGACAACGAGCCCAGCAAGACGGTCAAGCCGGCAGCGGCAAAACCGTCTTCGGCTTCGCCGCGTCCGGCCGCCGCCCCCCTACCGGCGAGCGCCAAGGCTACGGTAGACAAGATCGATGCGATCGAGGCCGAGATGATGGAACTCGACTTCACCAGCAGAAGCTCAGGCCCCGCCACCCCCGCGCCGCCGCCGCCCGCTGCCGAAAAACCCGCCGCCAAGCCGGCGCCCGAGAAGCCTGCCCTGGACATGTCGCCCGGCAATCCCGCCGCCGCACCTGCCAAGCCGCCGATCGAACACGGCTTCAACCCGGGCGCCAAGGCAGCGCCGGCCAAACCTGCAGCGCCTGTCAAGCCCGCCGCAGCCAAAAGCCCCCCGCCGCCGCCGAAGAACGCGGCGCCGCCGATGCAGGGTGTGGCCTCGGTGATGATGATGGAAGTGCAGGAAAGCCCCTTCGAGGCGGCGCCTGTGCTGGAAGAAGCCGCCATCCTCTACGCCAACCACCAGGATGACGCCGCGCTGGCAGCGCTGGAAGACGCCTCCACCGACAAGACCATTCCGCTGGCTTCGGCCCGCCAGGCCTGGCTGCTGCTGTTCGACCTGTACGAAAACCTCGGCATGCGCGAAGCCTTCGAGACCGCCGCGCTGCAGTTCGCCGTGCGCTTCGAGACTTCGCCGCCCGCCTTCAACGACCGCTCCAAGGTGAAGGACCCGCTGCTGATGACCGGCGGCGGCCAGTATTTCGCCTTTACCGGGCACCTAGACAACAACGCCGGCAAGCAGTTCGAACAGCTGAAAAAGGCCGCGGCCAAAGACACCATCCTGCGCATCGAATTCGGCAAGATCGACACCATCGCCGGCGAAGGCGCCGAGATGCTGATCGCCTTCCTGAAGGACTACAAGAAGACCGGCAACGACCTGGTGTTTTCCAACGCCGATCACCTGATCAAGCTGCTCAACGGCATGATCGACACCGGCCGTAATACCGACCCGGAACCCCTCTGGCTGCTGCTGCTCGACATGTACCAGCTGCAGTTCATGCAGACCGCGTTCGAGGAAACCGCGCTCAACTATTGCATCACCTACGAGGTTTCGCCACCCTCCTGGGTGGAGCCGAAAAAAGCGCCG